>JAGHCS010000157.1 GCA_021160355.1 Candidatus Cloacimonadota bacterium | reverse complement strand
TTCATTAGGTGTTCTCCAATTCGTTATTAATTTTGTATAGTAACCATGCCATATTTTTCCCGAGATTCTCCATTGTTCTGATGCCTTCTTCATCGCCAGAAATAGTACCAGAATGACCAGAAACTCCCAGATTCCAGTAGCTGGATCCGGGTATGATCATCTGCGAGATCAAAAAAAAGTGATTAATTGAATCAAAAACGTGGATCGCTCCTGCGCGACGAACAGCAACGACCGCTGCCCCGAGTTTTCGTTTGAACAAACCTTCATTTGCAAATCCGACGAAACCTGCTCTGTCTATCAATGCTTTTACCTCCGGGGTAAGGTCTGCAAAATATGTTGGAGACCCGATCAGTATACCATCTGCTTCTATCATCCTCTCAATGCATGCATTCACAAAATCATTCTTTTGCACACATTTCTTATCTTTATTTTCAAAACACTTTCTGCAGGCAAGACAACCATGTATCTGCTTTCCTCCAATATGGATTATCTCAGTCTGTATTCCCTTGCTCTCTAGTTTGTCACAAGTTATTTTAAGTAGCGAATACGTATTTCCTTCTTTATGAGGACTTCCATTAAAAGCAATAACTTTCATATCATTCCTTTCATTATCGAATTATGGACTTTATTACATCAATGGTTTTTTCGACATCTTCTTCGTTATTGTAAAGGTGGAAAGAAAATCTTAAATTTCCTTCGCGGCAGGAACAGAGGATCTTTTTTTCCTGCAGTATAGAATGTACCCACGATGCATCCGGTACGTGCACAGATATGATTGGAGATCTCCATTTCCCACCTGCACTTATGACTCTCAATCCCAGAGATGTACATTCATCTACAAAAGTATTTGCAAGTCCCAGTGCATGTTCCTGGATTCTTTTGATACCAATATCAGCCAGGAGAGAAACAGAAGCGTGCATGGCAAAGAGTGCCTGATAGGGATAACTGCCTATCTCGAAGCGTGATGCGTCTTTCGGTTCGGGGATATCGTATTGCCGGACATTCGTAAAATCCAAAGTGTCCAAAAATCTATTCAGCCATCCCTGTAAAATACTTCGGATCGGGACATCCTTTTGGACATAGAGAATGCCGGTGCCATAGGGTGAAAGAAGCCATTTTTGTGCACCTGCGGAGAAGGTATCTACTCCAGAATTTTCGAGATCGGGATACATTACACCAGCGCCTTGAATACCATCAACACTCAGGAGGGCATGATGCTTTTTTGCTATTTTCGAGCATTCCTCCAGATCGATCCGATAGCCATCATAAAAGCGTATCCATGAGGGAGCGATAACCTTTGCGCCATCAACACCAAGACATTCTTCGCCATCCTCCTCAGCGATAACAACTTCAGCACCGCGCTGTTCCTGCCCTTTCCACGGATAGACATTTGCGGGAAATTCTCCAGGAGGAATCACTATCTTATCACCTGGTTTCAAATCTATTCCCCATCCCGCCATATTGATGCCGAAAGATGTATTATTGACCAAGGCAATATCTTCTGGTGGTGCACCAAGTAACAGTCCTGCTTTTTCTTTGATCTTGATGATCATCTCAAATGATTCGGGCTGAGATTGCAGTGTATCTCCACGATAGAAATTCATGAATCGATCCTGTTCTTCAATCGCTGTTTCAGGTATCACTCCGGTGGAGGCAGTGTTGAGATACGTGCAGGTTTTAAAAATTGGAAAGAGCTCCCGTCTTTCTTTTTCTGTAAATATACTCATTTTATACTCCCAATAAGCACGGTGAGTTCGTCCTGATCTTTCCACGCATCATTCTCTTGCGGGCGGGCGATCAAATTCAAGGTATACAAAAATTCCATTGTACCTTCCTATCACAGATTTTATTTCATGCTTATGGTTTTTTACTTCTTGATAACAACATGCCTGTCAACATTAATACGCATCCGAGAATTCCACGAATAGATAATCCCTCAGGCAGAATGAGCCAACCTCCAATAACTGCAAAAACAGATTCCAGACTGAGGATCAGTGCTGCGTGCGCCGAATGTGCTTCCTGCTGGGCAATGACCTGCAACGTGAATGCAATACCTACAGAAAATACGCCTGCAAATACAATTGATTTCCATGCTTCAAGGATAGAAGTCATAATAATTGTTTCAAACATCAATGCACATATCAAACTAAGAATGGATGCAAAAGCAAACTGAATAAGAGCCAATCTTAACGGATGTATTTTTGTTGAGAACCGACCGATAACATGAACATGAACAGCCCAGAAAAAAGCACCTCCAAGCACCAGGGAATCACCAAGCAAGACCTTCGTCGCCTGGTTTATCGAAATGAGGTAAAGCCCAAAGACAGCTAATACTGCGCCGATCCAGGTTCCATAATGCGTTTTCTCCTTCCATGTCAATCCAAGTAATGGAACAATGATCACATATAAACCTGTGATGAATCCAGCTTTTCCTGCGGTTGTAAAAACTATACCGTTCTGCTGGAGTGAGGTCGCTGCAAAAAGTGAAAATCCAGCTGCGATACTACCATAGATAAGAACATTTTTCTTTGATTGGGATTGTATATTTTCTTTCCAGCTAAAAGATTTATTCTTCAGAAGAAGGAGCGGGATAAGTGAAATCGCACCAAGTGCAAATCGTACTGCGTTAAATGTAAAAGGTCCCACATATTCCATTCCCGCACGTTGTGCAACGAAGCCGAATCCCCAAATTGCAGCAGCTATGAAAAGTAATAAATTAGCTCTCACGATGCTCTTTAGTCTCTCACTTTTGTAAAATAATTACATATATAGACAACAATGGAGACGTACAAGATTCATTCCCATTGTTACCTAATAAGAATCGTCTATTCCTTGCAGTCACCCTGTTTCTCCATGAACTGTTCAAAACTTATCTGCTTTTCATAACACTGCTGATCAATATATTTGAGGATGTTCAGAAAGAGTTCCGTTTTCAGATATCCTGGTACTACGGTGATCATATCTGCATCCTTTGTCATAAAAGCATAAGAAGGGAATCCATTAATGCCAAATGCTGTAGTCAGTTGCCTGAGATTAAGTGTTGTTCCTTTGAAAGTAACATTCTCGGTTACGGACTCTGCATTCACTCGAATCGCTATAAAATTATTATTCATATATGAAATAACAGATGTGTCGGCAAAGGTAGTTTTATCCATCTCATGACACCAATGACACCAATCGGTATAGAAATCAATTATTATATCTTTGCCATCTGTAAGCGCTGCGGAGATGCCTTCCTCAAAATCATACCATGTAATTATTTCTACAGGTTCTTCCACTTCTTGAGCATACAGGGCAGAGAAACTGAAAATTACAACGAGAGAAATTATAACTGTTTTATATATTTTTTTTAACATGACTGACCCTTGTAATGTTTATTTAGGTAAATTCTCTTCAATGAGTTTTTGAAATTCCGAAACAAATTCCTCAGTAAATCCTATTTCTTTTTTGAGCATTTTTCCCTCAGGAGAAATGAAAAAAGTCGTGGGAATGCTTTTTATACCGAACATTTTTGAGACTTCTCTTTCACTATCTGTAAGCAAGATATAGTTCATATCCGTTCCAGTGGCAGCAAGATCATTTTTAAAATTAATTAATGTTTCAGTATCTTCGGCACTCACCCCGATAACAGTCAATCCCCTATTTTTATAATTGTTATAAAATTCTACAAGATATGGGATCTCTACTTTACAGGGAGGGCACCAGGTCGCCCAGAAGTCAAGTATGATAAGTCCCCCGACTTCACTTAATGTGAGAATATTGCCGTTTAGATCTTTCAGAGTAAAATCAAATACATCCATAAAAGATACTATTCCGGCTTCCACATCTTCCCATACATGCAAGGTAGCTTTAGTTTTATTTATTTTTTCAATTATCGTGTCTTTACTCTCCACCCCTATGAAATAATCCTGAATATCACCGTCACTGAACATCACGACTGTTGGGGGTCCGTCTTTTATATGAAATTGTATTTGGTTGAGAAATTGTTCATTTTTTTTAACGTCCATCATAACAATAACAACATCCTGCATTTCATTCTGAATTTCTTCAAGGGCAGCGAGCACATCATTACAGCTATCACAATTTGCCGGAATAAATGCTGCGACAAGAAGCTCATTCATGATAAGATCATTAAAATTATCACCGGTCATCTCGATCAAAGAGCTCTTTTTAGCTGAGCAGCCGAACGCAACGAGCAATCCTAAAATAATAATGAGAAATCCAAACTTGTGTATGATTGATTTTTTACTATTCATTTATTCTCCTGAATATTTAGTTTAATACAAGGTATAAATATATGTGATTACGTCAAATCCATTAAACTTTTATATAAGAGCTGTTGAATCACTGGAATTTTATACGAAGTCGACCAGCGCACGCCTGTTTCGTCGAGGATTTTGCTGGCGACTTTTCTACTCACATCCTTCCAAAGAATGTTTGATATAGTCTGATGTACGAGCTCCTTTTCTAATGTATAGAGTCTTTTCGGAACCGAGAAAAGAGCTCCAAAAGCAAACCGCACTTCCTGAATTGTATTATTCTCTGATCTCAGCATGATGGCATAGCTTAGTCTGCTAATAGAAACACCCGATCTTCGTCCGAGTTTGTAAAAACAATATTTCCAGTTTTTTTCGGGCAATGGTAATAGTATTTCAGCAAGGATCTCATCAGGTTGAACATCGGTTATATACGGTTTTAACAGAATTTTTTCCAATGGGACAATTCGGTCTCCAGTCGTTGAGCAAAGTCTGACATTCACATCATACACAAGAAGCGGCGCTATACTGTCCGCACATGCAGCAAGATTGCAAATGTTCCCTCCTATTGTGGCGACGTTTCTTATTTGGGGAGATCCGATTTTATCGACCGCCATTTTTAAAACAGGAAAATACTCACCTATAATCTTGCTGGTACTGATCTCAGAATGTGTGCAGCATGCGCCTAGTATGCAAAAGTTGTTTTCAATCTTGATTTTCCGCAATGTGGGGATATCATGAATGTCAATAATATGATTGATGGGATTTAGATTTTTATCTTCTTTGCGGATTTCAATAAGAATATCTGTACCACCTGCAATGATCCTACTCGTTTCGCTATTCTGGTTCATGAATTCAAGAGCTGGTTTGAGTTCAATAAATTTATGGAAGGTGTATTTATTGTTCATCTTTTTATCTGATGTAATGTTTTTCCGGTTATGAGCTGTTCGAGGTCAAGCGGGAGGTGATAGAATCTTTTTCCAAGGGCATTTGCAACGGCATTGTTGATCGCAGCAGCTGTGAGTTCGAGCGTAGGTTCTCCAAGACTTTTTCCTCCAAAGGGACCGAATGTATCGGGGTTTTCAACAAAAAAAGCTTTGATCTCCCCTATATCAACACTGGTTGGGATGAGATATTCATCGAAATTAACATTCTTGATCTCCGCATTTTTGACGATTACTTCTTCCATAATTCCGTATCCCGCACCTTGTGACACACCACCGTAAATCTGACCGAGTGCTCCGAGTCGGTTTATTATTCTTCCCGCATCATGTACTGCGGTTATAGTTTTTACAAATATTTTACCGGAACCGGTATTAACTTCAACTTCTGCAATCTGGCATCCGTATACATAAGTAAAATAAGCAGGTCCCTGGCCAACCTCTTCATTCCAGTCAACATCCGGTGCCTTGAACCATCCATATGCATTAAGATTTACTCCATTCATATACGCCTTATTACACGCTTCCATAAAGGTAATTTTGTGCCCGGTTTCGTCATGATAAATAGTATGATCAGCAAAATTTAATGTCGCCTCTTCCCCAAGATCCCATTCAGATATAAGCATTTTTTCAATTCTTTCCCTGACGATATCAGCAGCAGCTTTTACTGCTTCACCACCAACAAGTGTAGAGCGTGACGCGACAGTTGGTCCACCATCAGCTATCCTGCTTGTGTCCTGCTCAAGGTAATAGATACCATTCGGAGATATGCCAAGAACTTCCGCAGCAACCATAGAAAATGTCATGCGTAAGCCCTGTCCGTTCTCTGCTAATCCGGATATAAGATATACGCTGCCATCCTTCTGAACACTTATCAGAGCGCTTGTTGCATCGACACCTTCTGCGCCAAGGGAACACCCGCGAAAGCTGCATGCAAGCCCAATTCCATTTTTTATTATTGATCCGGAAGTGAAATGCTCGTCACTCAAAATAAGTTCTCCTTTAGTTGGAATTTGAGTAGGATAAACTTCAGATTTGTATATACTATACTTCTTATTAAAATCCGATTCCCTTATCGCTTTTTCCATAACCTGATTCAGGCTCACGATATGGCTTGATAAAATTTGACCGCTTGCAGTTTGAGAATTTTGCTTATATCCATTTAATCTTCGAAATTCTATAGGCGACATATTGAGTTTTTCAGCGATCTCGTCCATGAGCGATTCCTGTGCAAAAATTATTTGGGGGGATCCAAATCCCCGGAATGCTCCAGTATAGGGATTATTAGTATATACAGCTCTCACATCAGTACATACATTTTCCACTTCATACGGACCTGTCGCCTGAACAACTGAACGCCACGTCACAAAAGGACTCATCGAAGCATACGCACCTCCGTCGGCACTGATATCTATTTTCATTGCCTTGAGAATACCTTTATGTGAAACGCCTACTTTGTAATGCATTGTATATGGATGCCGCTTATAACTTTCAACTATCGATTCTTCGCGAGTAAGCCGTATGCGCACAGGTTTGCCAACTTTTTTACACGCGACACATGCTCGAGCCGCAAGAATATCCATCGTATCATCTTTCCCGCCGAATGAACCCCCTAGTTCATTTTGAATAATATGAATATTCGTTAGCGGTACGTCCATAACTGTGGCGACAAGTCGTCTGCAAGTAAATGGATTCTGTACCGAACCGAAAATTTTGTATACATCTCTGCGGAAATCCGGAACTGCGGTTATACATTCCGGTTCTATATATGCATGTTCAACTGCAGGAGTTGTAAATGTTCTTTCAATAATGAGGTCGGACTCCCGGAATCCCTTTTCTATATCACCCTTCCTAAGAGGGTAGTGATTTATAAGATTCGACTTGTTCTCCGGATGTATCAGGGGAACATCTTTTTGCAATGCTTTTGTGTATTCGGTTAATATTGGAAGTTCCTCGGTTTCAATTTTAATGAGTGAAAGAGCTTTCCGGATTGAATCTTTCTCAGTACCCACAACAAGAGCAATCACATCAGCAGGACAGTAAATTTTATCGAATGAAAACACCGGCTGATCACATTTTATTACTCCCGATAACTGTTTTCCTGGTATATCTTTTGCAGTAATAATAGCTTTAATGCCAGTAACTTTTTCAGCTTCAGAAATATCTATTTTTTTAATTATTCCATGTGCAAGAGAAACATATTTCTGAGAAGTAATACACAAATCAGGAAAAGAGGTATCTGCTGCATACTGAGCTCTACCAGTTACTTTTTCGTAGGCATCTGTACGAGGAAGCTCTTTACCAACTACATTAAATTTATCATTTTTCATCTTGTAGAAATTGAAATTTTTCACGAATTTCTTTTGAAATATTATATGCTTTTTTATAAACTTCTTCTTCCGGATCAACAACAAAATCTTTCATCAAATAGTGACCTTTTTTGAAGACTGTCCGAACAGCTGTTTCACATGCCCCATAAAGAAAATGACCAAGGAAATTGTCTTTATCAATTGGTGTATATGGACAATAATCGAGCACAATAAAATCCGCAGGATCACCTTTGCAAAGTCTCGGAGTGTTGCCAAAAAATCTATCATGAATATCAAAGCTGTCCTTCAAAATACGTGCAATAATATCAAACCCAATCACTGAACTCTTGTTAATATGGCGACAGGTGAGAAAAGCCATTTTAATTGTTTTGAGCATATTGCAATGCATGCCGTCTGTTCCCAGTAACAAAGGAATTTCTTTGGGCACATTTGCAATGTTAAGTGTGCCGACTGCATTATTAAAGTTTGAGTCCGGATTATGAATAAGCGATGAGTTATATTTTGAAATCAATTCAAAATCTCTCTCTACCAGATGATTTCCATGAGCAAGAAAGGAGAGCTCATTCAGCATGTTGAACTTTTCTAATCTTTCACAAATAGTGAGCCCATATTTTTCTTCAGAGAATTGAGCATCAAAAATATCTTCAGCAGCATGAATATGGTAACCGCATCCGAGATCCTGAGTTTCTTCCTGTATATATTTCAGTGTAGAATCAGAAAGTGTAAACAGTGCATGAAGTCCGAATTGTCCTTTAAAATCCGCAGTAGTTCGATATTTGATAAATGAAAGATTTTCCTCTACAGCATGCTTCATATTCTCTTCACCGTTCCTGTCAGACACCTCATATGAAAGAACGGCATTCAGTTCACGAGTTTTTAAAACCTTCTTGATAATATTTTCGCTGTCATGAATAAAATCCGGAGATGAGTGATGATCAAATAATGTCAGCACGCCATTTTTGATCGCTTCTATTGCAGCGAGTTCTGCACTTACCTCAACAGCTTGCTCGCTCAACGTTCTGTCGAGTTTCCACCAGAGATTTTCCAATATCTCAACAAAATTATCCATTCTGCCTGTCACCGGTAATCCCTTGCTAAGGCGCGAATAGATATGCTCATGGAAATTCGTTAAAGGAGGTAAAACTATTCGTCCCTGAGCATCATACTCTCCCCCATTATTGTCATCAGATTCGGGCACATTCCTTTTTACCGGTTTCTTTAAAAAATCAGTATAGGATGTTTGTTTGATCTCGTGGATGAGGTCATCCTCAATAATAATGTCGCCGAACACTGGATGAAATGATCCATCAATAAACTGGCAAATAAAGGCATTTTTGATACGTATATTATTATTCATATTTATTTCCTGACTTCATTTCTAAAAAGAATGAACTGATATTTGTGTCAAATTTATTAAACTAATATCAAAATATTATTTTGATTTTTTTGTTGATGCGATAATGATTTTTTGAATTCCGTTGACCCGGGCAACGTCCATAACTTCCATGACTGCACCGTGAGTAACGTTTTTATCAGCTTTCAGTAAAAGACTCTGATCAGAAGATTTATCTGTACGCTGTTCAAATTTGATTCTCAGCTCTTCAATTGTTATCGCATTTCCATTAAGAAATAAGCTACCATCAGATTGTATTATAACTTCCAGCTCGTTTCTGGTTGATGATGATGCCGTCTCTGAATCAGGGAGTTCGAGTTTCATGCCCGGCTGTTCGATAAAATTTGTCGATACCATGAAAAAAATCAGAAGGAGCAGCACCACATCGATAAGTGAGGTAATGTTGATCGTTACCCGTCGTCTTTTCTTATTCAGGAGCTGCATATTCGTCTTCCTTCTTTGTATGATTGATCTTTTTTACAAGATTATTCGTGATATTCTCGATATCAAGGATCAGATCCTCGGATTTTCTGATGAAGTAATTATAACAGATCAGCGCCGGGATCGCCACAGTCAGTCCAAAAGCAGTTGTGAGAAGTGCTTCTGAAATTCCTCCCGAAAGCGCAGATGCATTACCTACACCCTGGGAAGTGATCACACTAAAAACTTTGATCATACCCACAACAGTACCGAGTAATCCGAGTATTGGAGCAACAGAAGCAATAGTTTCGAGAATACCAAGTCTTTTTTCAAGAGAACGCAGCTCCTGCCGGACATTGTTCACGATCTCTTCCTTCATGCGCTGGTAGGGCAACTTTCTGTGGTTCAATACAATAAGGATAATGCGTGACAGCAGACTCTTATTCTGGGTGCATACAGAAGTCACCAGGCTGATGTTATCCTCAGAATTATAGTTCTGTACAACTTTCTCAATCTCGGGAGGAAGCACTTTTCTTGCACGAAGCGTAATTAGTTTTTCGATTATAACCGCAAGCGATAATATGCTGCAAATGAAGAGCGGTATCATCAGGACACCACCCTTGGAAAGGAACACTAAAATATCAGAAAACATAGATCTCCTCTATTAAATTTATTTATATTTTTTTTCTACAATATATGAAAACAATGATGTAACCACCAGATAATCCTCAGGGAAATCTTTCGGCAAAGGCAGGAATGGAGCAGAAATTGTAATCGATCCTGTGCTTGCCTGCACAAGAGAATTATGAGCTTCTGAATGCAGAACCCTTACATCCTTTAATGTGCCATTTGGCAAAATAATGAACCTGACAAGTACATCTCCATGTATAAGACCAAGATACGTGAATCCTGGCGGTGGATTCAAATTACCTTGAATTTTCTTCTTCAAATAAAGCATATAAGGAGCAAAATTCCACTTATAGGTATTGAAACTCACTCCTCCTGCTTTCTCAACTTCTGAAATCACATTATTATAATCCAGTTGTGGTGGAAGGTACACGCTTTCGGGTTGTGCCTGATGAATTTGTTTTTCGTTGTCTTCCCTTACGACAATTTCATCAGATTGTTCTTGAGATTCCTCTATAGGAGTCTCTTGAACTATTTCTTCTGGCTTGTTTTCCGGTTGCATCTCCACTGACTCTGTTTGAGGAAATTCCTTGATCTCTGTAACGCCTTCGCTGAAAGGATTCACATCAACTGGAAGTTCGCTCTCCACCTCATCAGCAGCAGCTAAATTCTTATCTGATACAAGATTTTGTTTCTCAAGATTCTCATCTTCCGGAACATCGGGTGTTTCTATGAACTCAAAGGTAATACGCTTATCTTCAACAACTTGCTGGTCTTGCTTCAGTGCTATCAACTCTATTTTTGAAAGATGAGGAAAAAATAGCAGGACAAGTAAATGTGCCAGTAATGAGAGAATGAGGGCAATCCAGAGAATACGTTTTGAATTCATGAGTATGAAAGTTATATCTAAGAGAAATTTAACAGGAGTAGAGAAAATTTCTCTACATTATGAGGAATACTTAACACTGTCCCCTTGAGGATTTTTATATATATTGAGATCAACAAATCAATGCTCGCTTATTCTAACTTTATTTATAGGATGATAAGTGGTGATAAAAGTTTAATATCATCTCTTATTTATGTGATACTACTGCTTTTGTAATATGAACCGAATCCGGGATCAACAAGAAGATTGGTGTGATCGATAATAACATTTCCGCGTAAAATTATTTTCTCAATCCTGCATTTGAAAACTCGATCATGAAAAGGTGAATATTTCCCCTTTGAATGTAATTTTTCCTGGTCAACTTTCGTTTTTTCAAGTGGATCAATGAGCACAAAATCTGCATCCTTGCCGATACAGATACTTCCTTTATAAGTAACTAATCCATAGTTCTTTGCAGCATTTTCAGAAAGAATTCTTTGGGTTTGATAAAGACTGAGCTTTTCAACAAGAAATCCTTCAGAAAAAATAAAGGGAACCATGAGTTCGCTTCCGGGAATGCCTGCATAGTCTGTCCAAATATTGCCAGTGAATTTCTCGCGTGGATAATCACATCCTGCATGATCTGTTGCAACAAAGCTTATCGTTCCGTTCTTCAGTCCATCCCAGAGTGCTTTTTTATCTTCTTCAAATTTTACCGGTGGGGCAGTTTTCAGGATGCTTCCCTGCTTCTCAAAATCCTCCTGTGTAAAAGCGAGAAAGTGAGGACAGGTTTCGGTTGTAATATGAATTCCGGATGCCTGTGCTTCTTCGATGAGTTCCAGTCCCCTTTTACTGCTCAGATGTACGACGTGAAAATGAGTTCCGGTTTTTGAGCAATTTCTATGATAGTTCTGATTGCTAGAATTTCCGCTTCGATCCCCCGGGTCTGGCAGTAATGCGTGATCTCATTTCTATTTTCTCTTTGAAATTCTGCGCGCATACGCTCAACAAATCCCTTATCTTCTGCATGAACCGCAACAAGCATATCTAAATCTTTTGCTATAAGAGCAACTTCTTCAAGCTGCGAAGGAGTGAGTGATGTAAAATCTTTCATACCGGAGATCAGGTATGTTTTGAATCCGATCACTCCCTGCTCCTTAAGTTCACGCATATTATTTTTTACTGTATTATCGTCGAATTCTGTTCCGGAAACCCCTCCCCACAATGCGAAATCGGTGACTGCTTTTTTGCTGATCACTTTGAGTTTTTGCCGGAAATTTTGCGCATCTGTGACAGCAGGAATCGAGGTGCATGGCATATCCGCCACAGTGGTAACTCCCCCAAATGCAGCTGAGAGAGTTCCTGTATAAAAATCCTCACGCCACTCAAAACCCGGATCATCATAGTGCACATGCGGATCGATAGCTCCAGGTAATACAATACAATAGTTCGCATCAATACAATCTGTGGAATCGCTTCGTATAGTTCTTTTTGAGCGGATATAATCAGTTAATGCTGCAGGTGTACAAGGAACATCTTCTTTTTCTATTACATCAACAATATGAGAGCGGTAGAGTATATCGCAAAGGACTGTTCTATTACCACGTGAAAGAATTGCATTGATGATTTTTTGATGCATCGATTATTTATATTGTTTCAGGAGTCCTGTTCTATCATTAAATTCTCGAATGAGGTCATCCCACTGCTCGTAGGAATGCATTTTTTCTTTCCAGTAGTTTTCATCATACCATTGAGCGTTGAGTTCTTCGATTGTTTTTCCCTGCTGCTCGATCCATGTGAAATATTTCAGATTATGCATGCGCTTTTTATCCCAGTAGGAAAGCTCGAGCATATAATCAATAGTCGTTCCCATTAAGTAGCGCTCGAAATCACCGACGGCATTATAAGGTGTATATTCACCAAATTGCTCATTCAGTTCCTTTGTTCTTGAATTATACATTTCCATGGAGTCTGTTGCAACGGTGAAAAGCACATCATTCTCGTCCATCTCATAGTATTTAGCCATCTTTATTGTCCCAAGAAGATTCGCAATCGATGATATACCAAGCAGATGCAGCTCATCAACGAACTCTTTTGCAACTCCCTGTGCGACAAGATATTCCTTGCCGGCTGGCTCATTGAACAATCTGAGCAGATTCATGCATGCATCGTCATCGATATCTGCAACCATATCCATATTTTTCATATTATGTATCCACGGCACATGCTTGTCGCCAATACCTTCAATACGATGTCCGCCGTAACCGTTGAACAAAAGTGTGGGACACTGCAATGCTTCACCGGCACAGACTTTGATAGTTGGATATTTTTCTCTGAGATATTCTCCACAGCCGAGTGTTCCAGCAG
>JAGHCS010000086.1 GCA_021160355.1 Candidatus Cloacimonadota bacterium | reverse complement strand
GTTTTTATCTAATATGCCACGCTTTATGTAATCATGGATTGTTGAATATTTCCAATCACTTGCACGTTTAACATAGCCATGTTTTACCGGATTATAATGAATATAATTAAATCTAGCATAAAAGGAATTTTCCGAAGTTATCACTGTATCCCAATATTGATACCAAACCTGCCTGCCGGAAAGGTTATCCATCTTATTAATTGTAATTGCTGTAAAGCGATGAATGTCAGCAATAATTTTCGATAATTTACTCGCAATATTTTCTGAATTCATAAGTAAATGGTAATGATTATCCGCCACAAAATAGGCAATCATTTTCCATTCATTTCTTTCAATAAAATTCAGAAAAATAGAGTCAAGCAAAATCTGTTTTCTTTCATCATTATAAAACGGTCTCATGTTTTTTAATGTATGAGCAGTTATGATGTAATATGCATTATTCAGGAAAAGATGTGCCGGTGAATGTTTGTAATTTGTAAATTCTTTAAAACTCTTATTAATATCAAATAGCACTTGATTTCCTTTTTTCTTTTTGGAGTAGCCGACTCCGTCGGCATAATACGGCGAGAGACTCACCGACTCCAAATCACCAATATATTTTTTCATGATATTAGTTTAAATTTGTGTCAATATAATTTTTCTACTCACTACTCTCGAAAGTTTTCGGGACGATTCAAGTCCAAGCAATATTAATCATCAACTCCTTGAAACACAGTAATATCATCAGAAATACCCGTATTACCGAATGAGTTTGTTGCCCTTAAATAAAACGTATTTGTCTGCTCGAAAATCGAAATATATTCATGAAAATCTCCGAACTCATCTATTGTAACAGTTTGTTCATATCCATTTATATTCAGTATCGCATATGAGCCAAGATAGTCATTCACATGACCGTTCAGGAAAAAACTATCTCCATTAATAATATCTCCGTCCTGGGGATTATCAATAAAAAATTCCGGGATGGGATAGGATGGGAGCTCGAGATAACAATACATAGTGGTATCAGCAGAAAGATAGAGTTCTTTCCATATCTCATTATAACCCTTGAGGTATATCCCAAGTATGTAATTCCCTTCAGACAAATCCTCTAGTGTATATGGTGTAGTATAATCGAGCTTAATGCCGTTCAGGTAGAGACTTGCTCCATTCGGATTAGTATCAATGTCTATTGAATAAGTGCTCCCGTATTCAAGCTGATTGCCATACACTTTCCACTCATCACCAAATTTTTTAAAATAGACAAGGTCGGTAAATTCTCCGTCCAGAGGTACTGAATATTCCACTCCATTATATTCTATAGTAAAGGAAACAACTGCAAAATCATCAATTATCTGAATACTTGCATAGGACAAAATCTCGACTGAAGCTCCAAGACGATTATACCATATATTCCGTTCTTCAAAAAAATCAGTGCCGTCATTCAAGAAATTTGCACTGAAATATTCCATGATTCCATCTACATCAAACATGGTAAACTCATTAAAAATACCCAGAAAGACTTGTTTTATTTTCTCAATATCTTCGTCAGTATCACCGTTTTCCGTATATTCGAAAATGCAAGAGGTGAGAACTAAAAGCGCTATAAGTAGAAAAAAATATTTTCTCATCATAAACCTCAGTTTACTTCATTCCAGAAACTGGTTCCTTTTCCTGTGCCTTGTATCTGGAATATATCAGCAATTGTGGCGCCGATGTCTGCAAAAGTCTTTCGGACACCAATATCTGCACCGTTTTTGATGCTTTTTCCATACACTATGATCGGGATGTATTCACGGGAATGATCCGTACTTTCGGTAGTAGGATCGCAACCGTGATCAGCCGTGAAAATGATTACATCTGTTTCCGCAAGTCTGTCAAATAATTCAGGAAGCCACCTATCGAATTTTTCCAATCCTTCAGCAAATGCATTGTAATTATTTCTGTGTCCCCAAAGAGTATCGAAATCAGGTAAATTAGCAAAAATAAGTCCCTTGTCAACTGTATCTGCAAATAAAAGGATTGTAGCCATTGCTTCAGAATTGTGAGGTGTATGAATTGATTCTGTAATTCCTTTAAAATTGAAAAGGTCTTCGATTTTTCCTACTCCAATAACGGGAATATCCTGAGCTGTTAGTAAATCCATGACCGTGTTTGAAGGTGGATTTACAGAAAAATCCTTTCTGTGTCCGGTTCGTTCGAATTCTCCATTTTTATCACCGATAAATGGTCTGGCAATAACTCTTCCTACCCGATGTTTGCCGATCAATATCCCATTTCTGGCGATCTTACACATCTTATATAATTTTTCTAGTGGATAAATTTTTTCATGAGCTGCAATTTGAAATACACTATCCGCAGATGTATACACTATCGGAAAATGTGTTTTAAGATGTTCTTCACCGAGTTCATTTATAATTTCCGTCCCTGATGCAGCTCTATTCCCTAACACTCCTTTGCAATCAGTTTTCTCTATAAATGCATCGATCACTTCCTGCGGAAATCCATTTGGGTATGTAGGAAAGGGAAATTCATTTACAACCCCCATGATCTCCCAATGCCCTGTAGTGCTGTCCTTACCTGCAGAAACCTCGATCGCTTTTCCGAAATTTCCAAGAGGATTTTTCTCAGCAGGAACCCCTGCAATAGCTGTGATATTTCCCAAACCTAATTTCTGGAGATTCGGCAGGTCAAGACCGTGAACCTGTCTCGCTGTGTTTGATAAAGTATTGCTCCCCTCGTCATGGTATTGAGTTGCATCAGGTAATGCACCTACACCCACCCCATCAAGAATGATGAGGAAAACCCTTTGGATACTCATAGCTGATCGTATAATATTTCTATCTGTGCCTTGCTTCTCAGCTTCCTGATGCATTTTAGCAATTCCAGTTCTCCGGTTATCTTTTCAAGCTGTTTTCTCAGTGAATCCTTAATTTCATCGTAGGGTGGGATCCGCTTTTCTTCTTTCTCAATTAACTTCACAAAATGAAAACCGAAATCTGTAGGAATCGGACCGGCTACTTGATCTTTATTCAAAGAGAAGATGACATTCTCAAGCTCCTCAACCAGGTCTCCTCGTTTGATAAAACCAAGATCCCCGCTTTTCTTTGCACTGGGACATTCGGAGTAATCATTTGCGATATCGCAGAAATCTTCGTTTTCATACAATTTCTTACTCACTTCTTCCAACTTGTCAAAAGCATGTGGATCCCGGTTGCTTATCAATATATGACAAATTCGGGCACGTTCAGGATATTGGAGTTTCTCTTTATGAGTGTCATAAAAATCGCGTATACGTTCTGGTTTGATATTTACAGAATCTAAAAATTCTCGTTTAATATATTCCTTTATCCGAAGTCCATTCCCAATATTTTCCAGCAGTTTATCAACTGAGATATTAGAATCTGCAAGGTCTTTGATAAAGTCTTCGTGAGAGCCATACCTGCTCTGGATCTCCTGGAACTGGAAATGCACCGAGCTTTCATCTATGCAGATATCACACTTTTGAGATTCGTCCTTAAGCAGACATGCATCGATCAGGTTGTTTATAGCTGTTTCTTTAAGCTGCTTTGTGGGTTCCTCTATATTATTTTCCTTTAAGAGCTGATATAATTCTGCTTTATAGTCATTCTGATAGATTTTAAAATTATTAACTATTGCAACATACTTCATTGTGTCCCAGAAACTCCATAATTTGATTTTCTATATCAAATATAGTAAGCATGGACGGAGAAATTGTCAAATGTATTTCTTGCTTACTGAACCATGTGAGTTGTCTTTTTGCATAATTCCTCATGTGCTGCTTTATGAGATCGACAGTTGTATGCCAATCATAAACTCCATTGATATGATCAAAGAATTCTTTGTAGCCAAGTGAATTCATGCCCGGATCGTTCTGTGTGTAGCCCATTTCAAGCAAATGTTTGAATTCATCGAACAAACCCTCCTGCACCATTTTATCAATCCGGGAATTTATTTTTTCATATAATTCTGACCGTTCCTGATTGAGATAAATAGTGAAGTATTGATATCGCTTTTCGAGAGTATCTTTCTGCCAGTATGATGAAATGGGAAAACCTGTTACACGATACACCTCGAGAGCTCTTACGATACGATTTCCATCATTGGACTCAATCTTTTGTGCGGCGATTGGATCGATCTCTTTCAGAGTCTCATGAAGAGCCTGAACTCCATTTTTTTCAGTTTCTTGCTTCAGCTCATTTCTTATTGCAGCAGGAATTGGAGGAATTTTACATAATCCATATGATAAAGATTTTATATAAAACCCGGTTCCCCCAACGACAAATGGAATACGTTTGTTTTTCTTTATTTTTGTAATTGCCAAATCAGCTTTTTTTACGAACTCCCCCGCAGTAAACTTTTCATCTGGATCAATAATATCGATAAGATGATGCGGAACTGAAGCAAGTTCTTCGGGAGTTGGTTTTGCAGTGCCGATATTCATATATTTATATACCTGACGTGAATCTGCTGAAATTATCTCGCCAGCAAGGTTTTTTGCAAGTTGCATTGCAACAGAAGTCTTACCCACTCCAGTCGGACCGCAAATAATGATAAGTTTTTGTAAATTTCTTTTATTATTCATGATAATTTTTAACTAGATCATTGTTTCCAAAGAGGGCTTTGGGAACAAGAGGTTTGAAAAGGCGGAAACAAGAGACTTGAAAGATTGGAAACAAAAAAACTACCTCGTTCCCAAACCCCTATTTGGAAACGCCAAGAAAAAAAATAACTTTTCCCCATAAAATCCTAATGCCTGAAATGCCTTATCCCAGTGAATATCATAGTAATATTATGCTCATTGCATGCGTAGATTACTTCTTCGTCCCGAACAGATCCACCGGGCTGAATAATACAGGTAATCCCTTCCCGCGCAACTGCGTCGATCGTGTCCCGGAATGGAAAAAATGCGTCTGAGCCAAGCGCACAATCTTTCACACTCAATCCGAATTTTTTTGCTTTTGAAAGCGCAAGTTCCGTTGCATCTATCCTGCTGGTTTGCCCCATTCCAAGCCCGATAGTTCTATCTTCTCTGCAAATTGCGATGGCATTTGATTTAAGATGATTCACAGTTTTCCATGCAAAATGTAATTTCTCCCATTCTTGTTCGGATGGTTTCCGTTGAGTCACAACTCGCCAGTTTTCATCTTTATCGCACGAAATATCCTCTTGTTGCAAAAGCACACCATTCATACATGACCGAATATTATATGATGTTGAGAACTCGTGAAGCAGTTCAGGTTTGAAGGTGATAAGGCGTCTATTTTTCTTTTTCTTGAGTTTATCTAATACATCATCCGGAAAATCTGGAGCAATGATGATCTCTGTAAAGATTTTATTAATTTTTAAAGCTGCTTCTATATCAAGAATTCGGTTTGAGATAACGATACCACCAAACGGAGATTGTGTATCTGTAGCAAAGGCTTTTTCATACGCTTCTTTCAATGTATCCGCAGTTCCGATGCCACAAGGATTGCAATGTTTAAAAATACCGATTGTCGGCTTCTGCTCGAATTCCATGATCGTTTTGAGAGCAGCATCTATATCCTGCAGATTATTAAAGGACAACTTTTTCCCATGAAGCTGATGTATAAGTGGTTCTTCTTCATAAAATCCGGCTAATTGATGGGGATTCTCACCATAGCGAAGTGTCTGAGCGAGAGTAAGCGATAAAGAAAAATGAGCGGGGAGTTCATCTCCACAAATTTCTGAAAAATAGTTTGCGATGTAGCTATCATATTCTACCGTATGCTGGAATGCTTTCTTTGCAAGATTTCTTCTTATATCGAGACTAATCTCACCATTTTCTTCTAATTCATATAGTATCATTTCATAATCATTTTGATCAACGACAACTGCAATACTCCCGAAATTCTTTGCTGCTGAACGCACCATTGTCGGACCGCCAATGTCGATCTGCTCGATTGCTTCGGATTCAGTC
>JAGHCS010000058.1 GCA_021160355.1 Candidatus Cloacimonadota bacterium | reverse complement strand
TGTTCTCTATCAATGTTGCTATTACTTCAGGCGTAAGTGGGATTTTTGTTGCAGTTTTTCCGATCGCAAAGCTCACTGCCGAAGCGACTGCCGGGGCTGCTCCAACAAAGGGAAGTTCGCCGAGTGCTTTTGCTCCGTATGGTCCATTAAAATATGGATCTTCAACGATCTCGACATACATTTCAGGTATATCCTGAATAGTAGGAATAATATAATCGCGGAATCCCCTATTCTGCACTTCTCCATTCTTGGTGCTGAGTAATTCATACACTGCATAGCCAATCCCCTGGATGATACCACCCTGTATCTGCCCCTCACTTTGCTGGTGGTTAATTGCTTTTCCTACATCATGAACAGAATAAAATCTTTTTACTTCAACCTGATATGACGTAAGATCTATCTCTATTTCGGCGACATTTGCAGACCACGCATAAACCGGGTAGCCGTAACCCTTATAGGTCGCTTCATCAAATTTGATAAATTTAGGATGACGATACTCCTCTGTTACGCTGAATGTTTTATGATCTTTAAAATATTCCTGAACTGCTTTTTTAAAAATCTCAGATGTAATATTATGGCTTTGTAAAGAAAGTTTTTCTTTAATCTGTTCACAATTATCAACAAGAAGTTTGCCCACGATCATAGTGCTACGCGACGCAACGGTTGGGCCGCTGTTCGGCACTTTGCTGGTGTTTTTTTCTTCAATAATTATATCTTCAAATGGCAAGTGCAATGCCTCGGAGACAATGATCTTGAATGCCGTATCGACTCCCTGTCCCATTTCTGTATTCGCAGTTTTGATCAATACTTTCCCGCTCAGAAAAACTTCTATTTCTGCAATTGCCTTAATGCGATTTTCACCAACTCCGGTAAAGCCGCACCCGTGAGGAGCCAGAGAAATTCCAATTCCTTTTAAAATACCCGATTGTTTTGATTCTTTATCGTTGTATTCCTTGAATTCTTTGTATTTTTTCTCATATTCAGAACTCTTCAAAACCTTTTCTACACATTGGGGTAAGCCATAGCTGTAGTCTATCGGTTGCCCGGTCGGCAACGTGTCGCCAAGAGAAAGCAAGTTCTCTTTTTTTATCTCCCACACGGGAATATTCAGAGTTTGTGCTATTTTCTCAACCAGCATCTCCATTGCATACAACGATTGAGGACCACCAAAACCACGAAATGCTCCGCTGGGTGGCATATTTGTTTTGATCGCTTTTCCATGAATATGAACGTTCGGAAGATTATAGCAGCCAAAAGATGTCAAAACAGCGCGTGCCAGCACCACAGGACTCAGGGTTGTATATGCACCGCTATCGAGGAATATATCCATATCCAGAGCAAGAATTTTACCTTCATTACTCACTGCAGCTTTTACATATATCTTTGATGGATGCCTTTTAGTGGTAAACCTAATATCCTCTTCCCGGTTATAACTCATCATTACAGGTTTTCCGCTTTCCCGTGCAAGCAGGGCGACATGTCCGCAAATGAGTGAAGGGAAATCTTCTTTGCCGCCAAAGGCACCACCAGTCATGATCTGCGTTACATCGACATCGGTTTCTAATCCCTTAAAAAGTTCGTTCATTGCATTCTGCACATAATAGGGACACTGCATCGAACCTTTTATATGAATAGTATTTCCTTCCGGTATGGCGACAACAACCTGTGGTTCAAGATATACATGTTCTTGAAATCCCGTTTCAAAAACATCTTCGATAATATGGTCAGCATCTGAAAACGCTTTTTCGGCATCTCCGTTCTCCAGCAGTATCTCTTCGAATGGTTTGCTTGCAAACTCAGAATCTAATGCTGATTCAAGCGTGCAAAATGCTTTTTTATCTTGATATTCAATGGTTATGTGTTTTTTTGCTTCACGAAGAATGTCCTCGTTCTCTGCAGCAAGCAAAAGAATCGGTTCACCATAATAATTCACCTCTTTATCAGCCAGATAGGGCATATCGTTTTTAATGATAGCGACAAAATTATTTTTTATATCCTTCGCTGAGATGATCGTCACGTCAGACCAATCAAAGGTATTAGCAAAGGCGACAGATAGGATCCGTGCGCGTGCCCTCTCAGATCGAATGGTCGCAGCATAAAGAATATTCTCTATGCACAGATCCCTTGTATATTTTTCGATACCTGCAATCTTTGAAGCAGCATCCACCCGGATTTCTTTCTTTTTATTCATCTTATCTCAACCTCATATGAGGTACTTCTTTTTCATATTCCAATGCCTGCATCTCTGCAGCAATACTGAGCGCTATCTCGGACGCTGACGATCCGCCAAGATCAATACCGATGGGTGAATAAAGATTTTCCAAACTCACTTCGCCAAGGACATTTTTTATTTTGTCCAATGTTGCTTTTACTTTAATTTTTGAGCCGATCATACCAATATATTTTAGTCCGGAATTTCTAATGAGGATCATTTTTAAAACATCATAATCAAACTTGTGCCCATGAGTAACAATGACTGCATAGGAACCGATTTCCGGCTTGAAATCCTCAAGATAACTTTCATAATTTTTACATATATGTTCCTCTGCAAAAGGATGCAAAGACTTTGAAACAAACTGCTCCCGGTTGTCAATAATTACGATTGAATATTTTTCCCGAGGAAGTATTCTTTCAAGTGCCTGTGATACATGCCCCCCACCAAATATAAATACTTTCCGCTTGGGCAAATGAGATTCGAAATAGACTTTTACTGCACCTCCGCACATCATTCCAGTTGCTTCCTTTGAAGTGTTTTCTTCTAAGTGCAGATCATATTCCTTGGTACCGCTCATCCCTCTTTTTAGAAATTTAAGAGCATCCTTTTCAACCATTTTTTCAATGGTTCCACCACCAACTGTTCCAAAGGTCTCATTTCCAGATGTGATTATCATTTTGAAGCCCGTCTTACCCGGTGTAGAACCTTCAGCTTCTATCACTGTGGCAATAACAAAGGACTTTTTGTCTTGTTTGAGCTGATAAATTTTTTCTATAATATCCATACTATTTTAAATACCTATTTCTTTCTTCGAGTGTGTTTACATCTTGAATGATTGACTCGTCTGAAATATTCACATATATGATCTCATCATTAAGTTTTCTCAGCAGATCCCGAAGATTCTCGGATTCGGGTGCTTCTACGATCTCTTCAACAACTTCTTTTAACAGCACTATTGGGTGACCTGCATTCATATTATAAGAAGGCACAATGACCTTAATATTTGGACTATGCGCCTTCTCAGCCAATCTCTCATACACATCTTCTGAAATATGCGGCTGGTCAACAAGATGAAGCATCACATGATCATCCTCTTGCATCTTTAAACATATTTCTTTTAAGCCAACCTGAACACTGCTGAACATTCCTTTAATAAAATCCTTATTGTGAATAAAATCTATTTTTTTAAGTATCGGGTTTTCATGATATATCGCTTTAACGCTATCCTCAAGTGCATATCCGTTAAATCCCGTCACAACAAGTATTTCATCACACACTGTCCCCAGTTTATTAATGATGTGTTCGATAAAGGGTTTTTGACCGTAAAGCACGAGTGGTTTGAAATCATCCATTCTACTCGAAAAACCAGCAGCGAGAATCAAGCCATATATCTTCTTTTTCATACTATGTCAATTGAAGTGCTTTTTGTGCATTCTTAATATCTTTCAAGCCGCTGCCCGTCAACAAAACAACGATTTTTTCACCTTTTGCTTCGCTCTGCTTGCTATATTTTATGAAACCGGCCCACGCAGCTGCTGCTGAGGGTTCGACAAAATAACCATGTTGCTGACTCAAGTATTTCTCAGCTCTCAAAATTTCATCATCGCTTACTTTTATTCCGAAACCGGCAGTTCTTTTTAGCGCATCAACAGCCATATACAAGTTACTAGGTGCATTCACAGAAATGCTATCTGCAAGCGTGTTTGATTCCTTATAATGAAATACCCCGCTTTCAAAATAATCTATTATGCCCGAACTACCCTCCGCCTGTACTGCGATAAGAGCGGGAATTTTTTCGATAAGCTCAAGCTGTTTCAAATCGTAAAATCCTTTGTATATTCCCGAAATAATGCTTCCGTCACCAGTCGGCACAAATACTTTATCCGGTTCTTTGCAGTTCATTTGCATGAATATATCAAAAGCACCTGATTTTTTACCTTCGGTCGTGAGTGGATTATAC
>JAGHCS010000115.1 GCA_021160355.1 Candidatus Cloacimonadota bacterium | reverse complement strand
CTTTTAATCAGCACGACTCGACTCTGCCGCCAGCAATATACCAACACCCCGCTTTTTATGTGTAGCAACTGTATCGATAAAGGGCAGTATCCCTTTTTCCATAACTTTTATGACATCGATACCTGTGGGTGTTCCTCTAAAATTCAGCGCCGGTATCTGGTACATATTATTTTCTCCGGTAGTGATCTCGTACATCTCCTGAGAATAATTAAGTGCATCTTTTGCTGCACCGCCAACAAACTGAACGATCGCAGGTGAAGAGGCGATTGCAAAGCCACCGAGTCCATTAGTTTCGGTTATGGAGCTATCCCCAATATCACGATTTGCGTCATCTTTTGTATAACCCGGAAAGAAAAGTGCCTCAGGAATCGGAGCCTGTCCCACAAACCATTGATTCCCTGTTCCTGAAAGCTGTAATCCGAAATCCGTTCCGTTACGTGTCATTGCCACAACAACGCTACTTCCTTCAATGTTCCGAGCTGCATCCAGTGTGACTTTACATGCAGGCATAGACAAATTCAGAAAGAAATGATCATTTCCATTTATGAACTCCAGCACTTTGATTGCAACGTCCTTTTCATTTGTCTTGATCACCGCAGGTGCAATTGTTCTGTATAATAATGAGGTTGCAGCCCTGTTCCTGTTATGAACCTCATCTCCCATGTGAAGTGCCTGAGCAATAATATTTTTCAGATCAACTTTACCCAGCTCTTTAACTGCTCTTTTCAACGCAAGATAGAGAACTGTTTCCATCCATTTCAATTTTTCTATGACCTCGTCACTGTAAGCACCGTATCGAAGGACCTTCCCGAGACCTTCATTCATAGTACAATAAGCATAGTTGCCAAAGGTTTCATTTTTCAATACAAAGACAGGCATCGATGGAGATACAATACCCGCCATAGGACCAACTGTATTATGTTCATGACAGGGGGAGTATTCGATCTTTTCTGATGCTGCGAGTGTCTCGGCTTCTTTCTGGCTTTTTGCCAATCCTTCATACTTCAATGCACCAATTATCGCACCACGCATTGGACCGCACATTCGATCCCATGTGATAGGTGGACCAGCATGAAGGATCATATTCTTTTTCATGCCCGGTATCACATCGATTGCTGGTTTTAGGTCGATCAGTACCGGTGCTCCGTTCAGGATCTTTTCAAGGCATTTTTTGTTCTGCGTCTTTATATATGACTCATTTTCAGAAAGAATGTGGAGTATTTTCTTATCCAATTCTGCCGGTGGCTTCCAGTCAACCTGGACAGCATGTGCACCTGCTTCTTCGATATTTTCTTTGAATGAACTCAGTCCAATATTTATTACATTTAAATCCTTATTAAAAAGGTCATTTGTTGCCATGTGAATTCTCCTTTTTCTCCGAATTATGTAAAAGATTCTTTATTATCATACCGGCAAATTCCGAGGCAGCTGCATTTGATTCGAGCACATATACACCTACATCTTTCAATTTCATTATAACCTGTTTTTTATCTTGAGGATCTTCATTTGTGCCGGTAACCGAACATACAAAAATAATTTTTCCACCAGGTATGAGAGAATATGCTTTTTTGATCACAGGCACAAGCTCTTCCGCAGGTTTCATATTTGAGCCGTACCCGAGCACGACATCGAACAAAATGACTGCAACTTCAGGATCTTCCGCTTCTTGAAGTATTCTTCTGTTTCGTAATGAGAAATCAATCATAGGGTGAGGTCTGCCAACTGTGAATTCATCTGCTCCCATGTCTATGAGTGTATTCTTTTTACTTTTCCAGGGATTATTTAACAGGTATTGTTCTTGTGATGTTACATTGCTGTACACATCTCCAATCAGATCATGAAGAATCAGCTGTGCTTCCTCACAGAGCGTACCACCACAAAAGAGTCCCCGAAGATATTTTTGTTTTTCTGAAAAGTTTTGAACGTCATCAAAGACTGTCTCTTCATTCACTAAATTGATACTTCTTTTCCTGAGATAATCATCGACTGAATGCCAATCTTCACCTTTTGAAATTTTTCCTGCGATCAGTGCAGCTTGTTCGAGAGTCTTTGCCGGTATGATCTTCGTGTCTTTCAAGGTTTTATCATCACTTCCCAAAAAGATCGCTATTATTGGCTTCTTTATTTGTTTTACTTTTTCAATTATTTTTTCGACGACTTCCTTTGCGGGCGGTTTTGAAACGAGTACGATCACATCTGTATTTTTATCATGATCCAATGCACCCAGTGCCTGAAGAAACATAATCCCGCCAACTTCTTTTTTTACATCACGTCCGCCAGTGCCTATTGCCTGTGAGATACCTGCACCTTTGTTTGAGATGATCGAGCTGATCTCCTGCAAACCCGTCCCCGAAGCTGCAACAATGCCTACATTTCCTTTCTTTACAACGTTTGCAAATGCAAGCGGCACGTCATTTATTATAGCAGTACCGCAATCCGGTCCCATAACAAAAAGATTTTTTTCACGAGCATAGTTCTTCAAGGCGATCTCATCTTCGAGGGAAACATTGTCCGAAAAGATCATGACATGAAGCCCTTTTTTTAGTGCTTTCATTGCTTCCTGTGCAGCATATTTGCCTGCGACAGAGATGAGCACAAGATTTGCATCAGGCATACTTTTCATCGCAGTATCAAGACTCTTCGGCAGGAAATCTTCAGTATCACTTATCTCATGTCGCACATTTTCGAGTATTGTATCGACCTGTTGCATTGCTTTTTCTGCAATAGTATTATCCTTTGCTTTTACACATATTAAAAGCTCTGAATCTTTTGCTTTTCCAAACTCAGGAATGAGAAGACTAGATGCTTCCAGTATTGAACGGTTTTCTTCTGTATTCATCACGACTGCGGCATCGAAAACGCCTTCCATGTCGTTCAATTTCTGTGCAACGATCATCAATGTCACCGAATCGAAATATTCCCCTTTTTTAATCTTTCCTTTTATGACCACAGTTCACCTGCTTTCTTCCATGCAAAAATAAACCCCACAAGCGTATCAGCTCCAGAG
>JAGHCS010000239.1 GCA_021160355.1 Candidatus Cloacimonadota bacterium | reverse complement strand
TCCATATTGTCCGTAATTATTCGAATAGTACAAACAATTTGACATTTTACCACGATATAATCCTCCATGTGTTAAATCCGCACATATACTTTCTACTTCACTGATACTATCCATACACACAGCAGTTTCCCCAAAATCTGTAGAGTGGTAAATGCCCTCTCCTGTCGTCGTAGGTCCTACGAAATATATTTCTCCAATATCAGGCCCTCGGGTAATGTGGTAATCTGCAAAAGCAAAGTTAGTACCCAAAATTAGTAATATGGTCAAAATTAAAGTCGCATTTTTTATAGTATTCATTTTATTTCTTCATTGTATATCACATAACAAAGTTTAAAATAGAAAATAAAATGTCCAATTTTTATCTAATCTATCTCATCATTATCATTTTATGTGTTACGGAAGCATTATCCGTTGAAACTTTGTAGAAGTAAATACCGTTGTTCAGCTCTTTGCCCTGAAGGTCTTTCCCGTTCCATAGAATCTCTCCCTGCCCAAAGGCATTAGTGTGAGCGTGGAATTCATTCACGAGCTGTCCTTTGAGGTTGAAGATGGAAACTGTAGCATTCTTGAATTCATGAGATTTCAAAGCAAAGGAAATTGTCGTACCGTGCATAAAGGGATTTGGAATATTTCGTAATGAAATGCCATTATTCCACTCGGGCTCATCATCTATTGAAGTAACCGGTCCCATCTGACCATACACACAGTTTATGATCTGTGTAGGATTAGAATCATCAATATCAAAGGTGTGATTTTCTCCGAATCCTGCTTCCAGGTCCAGTCCATTGCGTCCAAGTTTGAATTCAATATGCTTCCATGAGCCAGCAGGGAATAGAATATCACCACTCCAGAGTACGTCAGGAGTTACCTCTAAAAGAGGATTGTTCACAATGCCGAAATTCCAATCAAGAGGTACGACATTGCCGTACACTCCGAGTGAATCGAATACATACCCAGCACCGGCGGAATCAGCAATATCAACATTTACCGTAACTGTAACATCGATATCAGTGAAATCATTGGGATCCAGATCGTTGAAATATACAACTGGCAAAACCATTGTTGGCGAAGAATCATCAATGACAAGCAATCGGTTACCGATCTGATCTTCCCAGTTACCGCCATTTACGAATTTATATTCCTGGCTTGGATTTGTTCCAGCAGTAAACAGCACATCACCTGCATAGATATCATTACCCTGGGCTGTGAGTTCATTCGCGCTTGCGTTCCATCCATTAAATGACCCAGCTACAGTTACGGGCTCAATTGGTCCGACAACACTCAGATCAACCTGAAATGTGACAGTAACATCCTGACTGATACCACCAACGATATAATACTCACCTGGATTATCTATATCAAAAGGACCTGCACCTGCCTGGTCTGTTCCATATGAATATGTTCCGTCGGTGGAATCATAGCCCTCGCAGTAGAATTCAATAGTTTCACCGGAATAAAAGTATGTATCGGGAATGATTCCCGAATATTCATCATTGTTTCCAACGGCAGTATTATAAACCATTGCAATATCCTGATATGAGGTTTCGTATGATTTCTTATAATAAAGAGTTGCTGAGAGACTATCGCCTGGACCTGATCCACCGGTAACGCCATCTTTCCAAATTTGATAGTACACTGTAATATCCGAACCGTTCGTTTGATTGCTTCCTGAATTTGGCCAGATATTGCCACTCCATCCGATTTCTGCATTAAGTATGCTTGCAAATAGTAAAGCGAAAACAAGAAAAGCAATAATTTTTTTCATTTGATCCTCCAATCAAGTCTTTAATTTTAGCATATTATTTTTAATTTTATGTCAAGTTTTAAAAAAGACGCCCGTTCCAATACGAAACGGGCGTTGTTGTTTATTTCATCATGATCATTTTGTTCGTTGAAACATATTGACCAGCAGTAATCCTGCAGAAATATATTCCGGGTGACACTCTTTGCCCAAACTGATCAGTTCCATTCCATTCAACTTCATGATTTCCTGAATCATATTCTTCTTTAGTGAGCGAAGTTACACGTTCTCCTTTTAGATTGTAGATATCTATTTCAACATAGGAATTTTCTTTTAGGGAAAAAGACAGCACTGTCGAAATACTAAAAGGATTAGGGAAGTTGGCATGAAGCGCAGTTTTGAGATTCTGAAGTTGATCACCTGCATCCATAAGCTCATGAACAGTGATAAAGACTGTATCTGGCTCAGACCAGGAATTACCATCAAACACTAAGAGTTCAATCGGAAAAACTTCATCCTGTGTCACCAGTGGTGCAGTGAAACTCGGATCAACAATTTCAGGATCATCCAGAGTAATCTCGGGTGGAGTTGTCCAACTGTAGGTCAAAGAAAGTCCTTCAGGATCATAAGAACCCGATCCGTCAAGCTGCACAAGATCTCCTTCATCAACAGTTTGATCGGGACCTGCATCTGCGACAGGGGGATTATCTATAATATTTACTGTTACTGGGTTTGTAGGTGAAGATTCTCCTTCGGGATAATATGCTGTCACAAAATATTCATACTCTCCTATGGGCAGATTCCTGTCAGTATACATTGTTGTAGGCGGGTAAACCGCTACAATCACCACATCATTGCGGTAAACTTTATAAAAGTTTAAATCTCTCTCATCCGTGGCTGGGGCATCCCAATCAAGCGTGACATCATCGATATTAACAACGTAGGTCAGGTTCGTGGGAGGATCAAGAGGAACTGAGGTTACATGAATGTAATTCCATTTAGTAACGGTATCAAATCCAAAGAAATTTGTTACGGTAAGAGTGACAGAATATGTTCCAGCTGAAGTATAGGCGTGAACAGGATTCTGCTCATCACTTGTTCCCCCATCACCGAAATTCCAGCTCCAATCTGTGATATTTGAATAGGATTCATCAGTAAAAGTGACCTCAAGAGGAATGGAGCCAGTGAGCGGAAATGCTGAAAAATCTGCAGTAGGAGGTACACTGTTCAAAACAGTAATATCAACATAATCTGGATCAGAATATAATTCTCCATCAAATACGATAAGAGAAATCGTAAAGACAGTGTCTTCATCCACCAACGGAGCGATAAAAGAAGGATCAACTGCTGTCGAATCTGAAAACACTATACCAGATGGACCACTCCAGTGATAGGTTAGTGGAAGCCCATCGGGATCATATGAACCGGAGCCGTCCAAATATACAGTATGCTCTTCGATCACGACCTGATCTTCACCTGCATCTGCGACAGGAGGTGTGTTGGTTCCCACAAAAACAGTTTGTGTATTGGATGGAAGTGACTGCCCTTCAGGATAAGCTGCCGTCACATAGTACACATGATTTCCAAAAGGAACTGAGGTATCTGTATAGCTTGTAGTAGGATGGTATATGAGAGCACAAATAGAATCATCACGATAGAGATTATAATATTCAACATCCCGGGTTGCAGGAGCATCCCAATCCAGATCAACATCCCATTCATCTACAACTGCGGTCAGATTGGTCGGAGTATTTGGATTGAAATCATTATAGAAGACTACTGGTATTGTGTTCACGGTATCATCAATTGTAAAACTTCTATTCGGTAGATCAAATAGTTCAAAATTGTCATTAATTCTGTATTTAAATTCAATTACGTCG
Source organism: Candidatus Cloacimonadota bacterium (assembly GCA_021160355.1). GTDB lineage: Bacteria > Cloacimonadota > Cloacimonadia > JGIOTU-2 > JGIOTU-2 > Celaenobacter. Next base: position 3,920 of record JAGHCS010000239.1, on the reverse strand, counting down.
CTGATACTTCCATAAAATGAATACTCGCCGGTATAAATTTCATCTCCGTCATTATCGAGTAGTTCCCACTTATTCCAATTATTCATTGAACCGCTTACCGCTGCTGTATCTGCACCGGGCACAAACCAGTCATTCCATATCTGCAGGGTCATATCAACCTGAAAAGTCACAAAGATTTCATCAGGAGGAATATCATTAAAATAAACAGTGGGAAGAATCATGGTTGGAGAGGAATCATCAATATTTAAAATACGGTTTGAGATATAATCCTCCCAGATCGAGCCATTCACGAATTTGTATTCCTGGTATGGATTTGTTCCAGCAGTGAAAAGCACATCACCGGTATAGATATTATCCCCATTATCATCGCTTAATGTATCCACCCCGGCAGTCCAGCCGTTGAAAGAACCTGCTACGGAGACTGTATATACAGGATCTACGATCGACATATCCACCTGAAAAGTCACAGTTACATCCTGGTTCAATCCAGCCACTATATAGTACTGTCCGGGATTACCGGCATCAAACGGTCCTGCGCCGGACTGATCTGTTCCATAGGAATAGGTTGCATCTGTAGAGTCAAAACCTTCACAATAGAAAAATACTGTGTCGCCTGAAGCAAAAATCGAGTTAGGAATTATGCTCGAATATTCATCATTGTTCCCGACATCGACATTAAATATCATTGCTTCTGTTGAGAAGGAAGTTTGGGATTGAGTTTTGTAGTATATCGTTGCCGAAAGACTGTCTCCTCTTCCGGGGAGATTTGTTACTCCATCTTTCCAGATTTGATAATATACAGTAATATCGAATCCGTTTGTCTGATCAGTATAGGAATTTGGCCAGATATTTCCACTCCACCCGATCACAGCATGCAGGGAACCTGCAAATGCCAGCATTATTACTAAAGTTACGAGATATTTTTTCATTGAGAACTCCTTAATTTTTTAAAAATTTATCCTTTGACACTTCCCAGCGTTAAGCCCGAAACGAGCCATTTACTGAGAACCAAAAATACTATTATTACGGGAACGCTTATTATCAATGCACCTGCTGCATACATCCCCCATTGTGTGGTCATATTACCCTGCAGACTTTTCAGTCCAAGAGGGATAGTAAACATATCTTCATACCAGAGTACCTGCGCAGCAACCACATATTCGTTCCACGCAGCCATAAAAGAGAACAGTGCCGTGATCACGAGTGCTGGTGAAGCAAGAGGAAGAATGATTTTCCAAAACGCATAAAACTTTCCTGCACCGTCAACTTTAGCAGATTCTTCCAGGCTTGATGGGATCGTGTCGTAATATCCTTTCATCAACCAAATACAGAAAGGCAAAGCAGAAGCGCTGTACATAATTATCAGTCCAAGAAAACTATTTACCAGCCCCAGCTTTGAAATCATAATATATAAAGGAAGTAATAGCATGGTTGCCGGGAACATCTGCGTGACCAGAAGTGCAAGCAAGCCAGCTCTTCGACCCGGAAATTTATAACGAGAAAAGGCATAACCGGCAGTGGATGATAACGCGACACCAATTACAGTTACTGCCAGAGTGACCAATAAGCTGTTTCTTATCCAGGTGAGAAAGGGTTTTTCTGTAAAGAGTTGGACATAATTCGCCCAGGTTGCATCTTCGGGAATAATTCGAAGTGAGGTGTTGAGAAGATTGTCGCCCGGACGAAGAGAAATCGTGAAAACACGAAGGATCGGAAAAATGGAAATAGCTACAAAAAGAAGCAAGATCGAATAGATGATCACATATTGATACCAATGTCTTGTTTTATTCATAGCTTCACCTTATGCCTTTTCTGCAACTTGCGTTCGCTTCATGAACGTCACGCTGAACACTACCAAAATAAGAAATATGATCATCGAGAAAGCTGCTGCATATCCGTACCGATACAGATTGAATGCAGCGCGATACACATAAGAAACAAGGATATGTGATTTGTCCGCAGGTTGACCACCATTCGTGACCAACCATATTACTGTCAGCTTATTGAAAGTCCATACAATTCCCAAAGTAATGGCAGGTATCATGACAGGTTTGAGAAGCGGAACTGTTACTTTCCAGAACTTCTTCCAAGCAGAAGCGCCATCTATTTCCGCTGCTTCGTAGAGCTCTTTTGGTATTGACTGCAATCCTCCAAGTGCAATGATCATCATGAACGGAACACCCAACCAGATATTTGTGACCATACTCGCAATAAAAGCAGTAGTGGCTCCTGAAAGCCAGTGCACAGCGGGTATTCCAAGTTTATGAAGGATCAGATTTATTGCACCGGTATCGTATATGAACATACCGCGCCATGTCAGAGCTGTGATATATTCCGGCACAGCCCATGGAAGAACGAGAAGCACTCGTATAATTGTTTTTCCTGGCAGATGACGATTAAGAAGAACAGCAAGAAATACGCCTAATGTGACATGGAAAAATACATTTACGATCGTCCATATCACAGTTTTAAAAAATACAGAGTAAAATATTTTTTCTGCGAAAACTTTTATATATTGCCCAAACCCGATAATCGTCCACGAATTCACATTCGTCATATTCATATTGGAAAACGAGAGTACTATGTTATAGAAAAACGGATAGATTACCACACCAAAAAGAATTACGGATGCGGGAACCGCCATTATTACTGCGAATCGAGCATTTTTAGTTTCAAAGGAATTCGGTCTTCTCATCAAAGCGAGAATGAACTTGAATACGAGTACATAGGTAAAATAGAGTCCAAGTGCTATGCCAAGGATAGTAAAAATTGTCGATGCCAAAGCTGTCCTTTGCTCGACACCTTCTTCAGAGCCCTCATACATTGCTGCAATTTTCTGCAGACACAGTTCCTGCTGATATTCCGCAGCTTGCTGGGGTAACATATTGCCGGCAATGACATTTTGAAGTGCGGGACGCATTGCATCCCACGCAGCCCTCATCTCCGGTATGATGGGCATGAGCTGACCTACTTCAATCTGTTTGGCAGACATTATCATGATAGGATCATTGGCAATGGCTGGTCTTTCCTGAAGTGATTTCAAACTTGGAATGGATTTGAATTTTTCTACAAACTGCTCCTGTACTTCCTCAGAAGTGAGATAGTCAAGTACTCGTTTTGTCGCTTCCAGGACTTCACCTTTTGCAGAACTGTTCACAGAATAACCTGTTGCCGAGACCATTGGTGAACACCATTTCTGCGTTTCTTCCACATAGGGAATGCGAGCCAAACCGAAATCGACATGAGGAGAAGCAATATATTTATTCCAAGACCAATCGCCGTTTATTATCATTGCAGCATTACCCTGGTTGAACATATTATCTGCGATGTCGTAATCACATTCCGGCGGCATGATCTTTGATTTATTTCTCATATCGAGGATAAGCTGAAATGCTTTCTCAGCAGCAGGAGTATCAAGTTCAGGATTGTTCTTATCATCAAAAACTTTTCCTCCATATCCTCCAAAGAACGGAATATACCAGAAGGGTTCAGTATAATTCCAGACAAATCCCCATTGATCGATCGTGCCGTCACCATTTTTATCAATGGTCAATTTCTTGCCGAATTCGATCAATTCATCGATTGTCCGGGGCGGTTCGCTCAAACCGGCTTCTTCAAATAGTCTTTTATTGTACACAAGTGCGAGATGATTTCCGAGGCGGTCTGCGATTTGATAGATGTGCCCTTTATAGGTTACCAATCCCTGCTCGACAAATTTATCGAAAAATTCCGGGGGATAGAGATCTTCAATGGGCTTGATAATGCTCTGGTCGCTGTTTTTTTCCTTCATTACCTCAAAAGAACCGATCTGATCCATCGGACCATACACAAGCTCAGGACCCCCACCCGTGAATGCTGCTGCTGCCTGGTACCCGGTTCGAATCTCTTCTGTTCCTTTGGCGATAGCAACGCAACAGATA
>JAGHCS010000010.1 GCA_021160355.1 Candidatus Cloacimonadota bacterium | reverse complement strand
CCATTAGTATTAATGTTTTGGGCATAGATATCTCTACCGCTGCGTTCATCTTCCCAGGCAAGTACCCATTGTGAACCAGTTAATTTGCTTGCTTCTGGATGTATTTTTGATGAACTTACTGAGCACATTGTCACAATATAGCCAGTCCAGATAAACGCGCCATCACCATCCATGGCAATAGCTTTCACATAATCATCAACCAATCCTTCCGTATAGAAAACAGCCACTTCTGTATTGGTATATCCTGCACCGAAGGGATAAATATCCGTCAAAGCAAGAGGTATTATCATTTTGCCTGCATCTTCCCATTTTCTTGTACCGGCAACATCAAATTTCTGACCGTATATTCCGCGATAGTTTTGATCAGCATCCATCTCGTTCCAATAAGCATAGAGCATTTGAGTGCTTTCGAAATAAGCAAGAAACGGATAGTAGTGCTCGTTTCCGAGGTTTGTGGAAGCGGCAACACCCTGAGATGTAAAAATGCACGCTCCGTTCGAATCAACATGTTGTACATACACATCAGCATTCATGTTGCCATCTCTGTCATCATGCCAGCCAATAAAGAAGCCGTAATTCCCATCAGGTATGATTGGCAGGTCTTGTGTCCATGCGGAAATACCACCGGAAGTGGAAATTGTACAAGGCGGCGCCCAGAGTGCGGTACCGTTTGCATCGTATTTCTGGGCATAAATATATCGCGTCGGTGCCCAGGCTGGTCCGGAATCTTCATAATATTTTATGATTACATTGTCATTTTCAACACCGATTGGCTGGGGCCATGTATAGCTGTTCATTCCCGAAATTTCAATGCCTGTTGCACCCCAGAGTAGTGTCCCACCCGGGCTGATTTTCTGAATACGAGCTACACCATCAGAAGTCCATGCAATAATTGCGTTTCCCGCACCGGTCACAGCTACTTTTGGTGCCGCATCAAAAGCAGTAGTGTTTGATAATTCCAAACCGTCGGGTCCCCATATAAAGGATCCGTCAGGAGAAATACGATAGGCATAGATATTATTATTTCCTGCATTTCGAATATCCTGCCAGGTGAGAATTGCGTAGTTGTCCTGATCAACCGTCATATCCCAGTCGGTAAGCCAGGACATCGAAGTATGATCACTTATAAGGATGCCGTTGGCTGCCCATTGAGGATTCCCTGCATGGTCGTATCTCTGCAGCCGCACATTATAGTTACCGCTTTCATTAGAGAAATATCCCACATAAATATCTCCCGTAGGTCCCGCAACCACCTTAGGGATGGCATCTTCGCCGGGAAGACCGCACACGAGTGTGTTGATAGCCGGATCACTAGACCATTCGGCATATAGTGCGATGGTGAATATCAATAAAAAAAGTAGTGTTACTATCGCTTTTATTTTCATACAACCTCCACTTGTTGTTTCCTTTTTTAAGCGAGAATTTTATTTTGGTGTCAAGAATAAGCGATACATAAAAAAGACGCACCGATGTACGTCTTTAATATTTTGAGAGAAAATCCATTTATTCTTTCACTAAAATCATCTTTCCTATCTTCTTAAAACTACCGGCTTTCAATTTATAGAAATAGACACCGCTGGGAACAGGTTTATTGGAATCATCCTTCCCGTTCCAGATTACTGAATACTGACCTGCATCAGGTTGATCACCTACAAGAGTTTTCACTTTCTGGCTTGTTAAATTGTATATTTCAAGCTTTGGGTTTTTAGAATTATTTGCAGGAAGACTAAAATTGATCACAGTATATGAGTAGAAGGGGTTGGGATAGTTGAATAACTGAAAATTCTCGGTTTGAAATTCACCATTCTCTATGCCCATTCCCTGATGATAATAAAAAGCTCCCATATCTGCAACTGTTCCATCGGGATCTGGAGGAGATGACGGATCACCGGCATCGATACATGGTGATGTTTCCATAAGATGGAAATCAAGATTTGCAGCATCAACAAATTGCGGATTTTCGTCTATATTGTTACTACCTGTTGCTCCGTTCGGCATTGTAAGGTCACAATAATTTATTTCGGCATAACCGCCATAATCTAAGTTAACATCATCGCTATACATTCCCGGATTGTCATAAACGATACAGTTTACAAAATTGGCTGTTCCATAAGCAATATTTATAGCACCGCCATCCCCGGTAACAGCAGAGTTTCCCGATATCGTGCAATTTTGGGCAGTTATTGTATTGCCCATACCAAGAGTATTAAAAGCACCGCCATTTGAATACATTGTATAATTATCGGCAAAAACCGAATAAATTAGTTTTGTGTCAGTCACTAAATAAAATGATATTGCTCCTCCACCGTATAGGCAATTATTGTTAAAGAACTCACAAGTAATAATTTCAGTATTATAATCACCTGTGAATTTAATGGCACCACCCTCGCCGTAAGCATGATTCCTTATAAATCGACACTCAGAAAAAATAGTTAAAGGTCCGGCAGTACTTCCCGTTCCTGAAGCATATACCGCACCTCCCATGCCGGAATCATTGGCAACAGCTTCGTTATCAGCAAAAACGCAATTTGAAAATACTGCATCTGATCCTATCAAAGCTATTGCTCCACCGTGATTGTCTGGATATTCACCCGCTGTTTTTCCATATTCAATTCGGCAAAACGATAAATTACTTATTTCTCCATATCCGTCAAATCGTACTCCACCCCAGCCAATTGCGGGTGTGCTGGTTGTGAAGAAAATGCTATCGGTTTCGGTTCCAATTGCCTGCAAATTTCCATGAACTGTAAATTTATAATGTCCTTGAAAATTGATTTCAATACCGGCTTCAATTGTTAATGTTTGACCTGTGGGAACTATTATTTCACCTATTACAAGGTATGGTGAATTTGCAACAGTCCATGTTCCTGATTGAACTCCATTTACTTGTGTTTGTGCAAATAAACTTGTTGATGTCACGATTAGAAAAATGAATATAACCATTTTTTTCAACGGATACTCCCTTCCATCACATGCTTCAATTTTGTGAATGAATTTCTTATGTTTTCTATGAAATATTTTATCCATAAAAAGAGAACTCACTTCTAAAAAGTGAGCTCTCTATTGATACAAATTTTTGTCAAATTCTTATTATCTCATCAGGATCATTTTCTTTGTTAGAATTTCTTTGCCTGTGTCCAGAGTGTAGAAATAGATTCCGTTTGCTACGTTTCTGCCAGTTTCGTCCAGACCGTTCCAGGTCGCGGATTGATCTTCGGGAGTGAGAGTTCTTACAAGCTGACCGTGCATATTGTAGATATTGATCTCACCGGCAGCATTGTGTGGAAGAGAGAAGGAAATTGTGGTTGAGCCGGTAAAAGGATTCGGATGGTTTTGAATAAAGAGTTCGTTTCCGGGAGTAGGATCTACAGATACATTCGAGATAATATCACTTGCGTCACGCGGATTGATGCGGTAATAAGCGTCGGTATAATTCCAATCAACTACTCCAATGATATCATACGGATCGCCGGAAGCAACTGCCGAATCAAGAAGCGTTCCCGTGACAGCATAATTATAGTCAACGGCATCGCCGATCACAAATATCGTAGTTCCGCTGTCATCTGAGCCAACATACGCATCTGTGTCGATGCCCTGGATCACTGCATTCTCTATCTTGATAAGCTGACCTTCCCACATCTCGGCAGGATCAGTATTTGCAGGAATTGTCCAATCAATGTTCAGTCCAGCAATAGTTGTGGGGGTGACTTCTTCACCCGTTCCAGAATCAAGGAGTACCGGATCTACAAGTTCGGTTTTATTGTTGTACTCGTCCCGTGTTGCATAGAAAAGGAGATCATCGGATACAGATACGAAATCCACAAAATCATAATCAAAAACATGAACGCCATTATATGCACCCGTGTCATCACTTACCCATACATCGCTGTATTCATCATTGGCAGTAACAGTTGCGGAGAATGTTGCCACTCTGTCATTCTGGATATGCCCTTTGCTGGGATTATTTGTATTAGTTAATGCAATTGGCGTTATACCCGCATAGAAGTCATAATCTGTATCGCTGTTGGAGTCATAAATATTATCAAGCACCAGATCACCTATCATATCCTGAGATGCTCCGGAAAGGTGAACGATTTGTGGTTCATCTCCATCTATCTCCACAGTATCAAAGGTAATTGTTGCTGTTCCGGTAAGGTAATACCAGCCTGGAGAAGCACTGGTCATATCAAGGTCATAAAGAACGTCCATTTCATCAACGCCAAGAGCCCACGCTTTGATGACGCTTGGATTGCCTCCACTCGGGGTTATGTCATTTTCATCACGAGGATTAATCCTATAATAAAGATCGTATGTGCTCCAGTCAACCACACCAACAATGTCAACAGGATTTCCTGATGCAACTGCTGCGTTGAGGGCAGTGGCTGTGGCTGAGTATCCATAATCGACATTATCACCGATCACGAATGTTGTTGTCCATCCATCATTAGAACCGATGTATAGATCGTCTTTGACAATAGCTGCAACTACAACATTCTCAATTACGACAAGCTGACCCTCCCACTGTTCGGCAGGATTTGTGTCTGCGGGAATAGTCATATCAATATTAGAGCCGGGAATCGTTGATGGGGTAATTGGGAATCCACCATATGAGTTGATTAGTACGGGATATTTTAATTCTGTTAGATTATTATACTCAGTTCGCTCAGCCACAAAGAGTACTTGGTCATCAACAGCAACATAGGCATCAAAATCATAATCAAAAATAAGTACGCCGTTATACGCACCATCGAAATCGCTGACCCATACATTATTGTAAGCATCATTTGCAGTGACCGTTGCATCAAAGGTTGCGAGAATACCATTTTCAATATGCCCATCGCTGGGATAGAGAGTGTTGGTCAAAGCAATAGGAGTAACTCCTGCATAAAATTCATAATCAGTATTATTTTCCGTATCTGTAATAGTATCCAATGTAAGGTCGCCGATCATACTCTGGGAAGCGTCGGTAAGATGAACCCAAGTTGGATCAGTTCCATCGATCGTTGCAGCGGTGAAAGTTATGGTTGCTGTACCGGTCAGTTCGTAATCCCCAACGGAAACAGACGTCATTTCCATAGAATATTTCACGTCCATATCTTCAGTTCCGATTGCATAAGCTTTGAGAATAACAGCGCTGGCAGTGCCAAAAGACTGACTATTATTAAGAGCACCAGGTGTTTCGGGTGCAGGTTCTACCCAGAAAAATTCCGAATATTGGGTTCCTGTTCCGGATAATTGAAGAGATTCACCAATTTCACCAGGTTCTGAAACTCCAATATCTGTTGACGTTAAGCCATTCGCAGGACCATCTGTCGCAGTCAGAGTACCTTCATAAGATAAGAATTGTATGACAGTACCTTGATAATCCAAAGATAGACCGTCAGGTGCACCGTTTTGAATACTTGAAGGATACCAGGTATAGAAAGTGTAGTTGCCGCTTGTATTTCCAATTGTAAAATTATCGAGAGTTTCAGATCCGTAAACTGCACCGCCATTTCCGTTGTAAAGACTAACTGTAAAATCGCTGAGTGTATAAGAGCCAGGATTTTCAATAACAATTTCGAGAAATTCTCCTACATCCGTGCCGAAATTGTCATAGTGAAGCTCATTAAGCCAAGCATTCTGTCCGTAACATAGTGATGCGACAAACATCACCATAACTAAAATAGCTAATTTTTTCATGCTACCTCCGATTAAGTTTTCTCGTTATTATAAAATTTTTTCATACGAATGAAATGTTAAATTTTGATAAATTGCTGTCAATATTTTGTGCCTTTAAAATTTATTAGAGGAAAATTCCCTGAGAATGAAGCCGTTTGCGTAGTTCATAATAGGTATTTATAAGAATGAGTTCATGATGAACATGTCCACTCAGCATACGCTTACATTCTTCAAATAGTAGAATAATGTTTTGTATGATACGATCGGAGATCTGATACATATCAAGGAATTCTTGTAGCTTATCCTCATGATCAATGTTTGAGATATCTTCAGACCCATGAGTGTAGCTGCACACGTCATCAAACCAGATGGCGAGGAAATCAAGAATATCTTTCAAGAGCTCTTCGTTGCGATTGCTGGCAAAATTCTGGGAGATCCTATGGATCGTTGCAAGATTGTCTTTCATAAGTGCATCAATGATATCGAGCGCCATTTTCCTGGCTTCAACGAAATCGGTTTTTGAAAATTGAACTGCTTTTGCCATACTGCCGTTTGCGATCCGTGCGCTTATCCGTGCTAAGGTCGGTTCAGTGTAATAGTGTTGAACAAGATGCTCCTCAATGATCTTCGCAGGGATAGCATTGAACCGAACTTTCTGGCAGCGGGATATGATTGTTGGCAGAAGCCGTGAGTAATTTGTGGTTGTGAGTATTATTGCGGCATAGGGAGGAGGTTCTTCAAGGGTTTTCAAAAAAGCATTGGCTGCCTGAACCGTCATTTCCTCTGCCTGCAGGATGATCACAACGCGATAATTTCCTTCATTTGGACGGTAACGAAGTTTCCGCTCTATCATACGAATACTGTCTACATGAATTGCTGTCGCTTTACCAAACTGCATACGCTCATATGGTGTAAGTTTAAGCTGCTCAATATATGCCCGCACTTTCTGCTGCTCTTCCTGCTTCTTATACTCCCCTTCATCGGTTACATCAAATTTTGGGGTAGGAAAGATCAGGTCAACGTCAGGATGAGAGAAGGAGTCGATCTTATGGCATGAAGAACACGTTTCATCAGCACCGCTGTCCGGATGTTTGCAATTGATTATCTTTGCAAACTCGAGAGCAGTAGTGAGTTTGCCCACACCTGCAGGACCGTAAAAGAGATAGCTCTGCCCTGCTTTTCCTTCATTAATAAGTTGGGCAAGTATTCTATGTGCTTGCGACTGTCCCTTAATAAGCTTAAACACAGGGGATCACTCCTCTTCCTCCACATGTATCTCGTCTGCTTTCTGAAGAGCTATTTTGGTGAGAATCGGACCGATGATCTCAAAAAATATACAGGTAGCTGTCACTGTCGTAATGATGATTGTACCGATTTGATCTCCGCTGGTAATACGTGATATTCCTGTTACTTCAACCACTTTTCCCAATCCGCTGAAATCCTGTTTTACGATAAGTGACAAACCGATCGCTACACCTGCCTGTGAGAGGATTCCTAATCCAATATAATTTCGTACATTCTTAGAAACTTTTCCAAAAAGGGCTCCTAAGCGCGCCCCTCCGATCAATCCTCCGGACCGTGCAAGAATATAGGTAACACCAAGCAATCCAAGCGAGGGGAGGGCTGCAATATGGAGATTGGTTCCTGCAAGAGTGAAAAATAATATGAACAGAAGCGGTATTACACTGGTAAGTTCTTTGTGCATTGCCTGAACAAGATTGTGTCTCTGGGTATTTATTATCAATATTCCAGCTGTCATATTCGTGAGTATCAAAGATAGATGAAGTGCGTTTGAGAGTCCCACCATCAGGAGCACAACACCAAAAATATGTATGAAATAATCACTTGAGCTTTTTAGTTTCCTCACCAATATGCAGAAAAGCGCACCCACAATTAGCCCGATAATGATGCTAAGAGCGATTTCTTTTATAGGTGTAAGGATCAGCGAGAAAAATCCTCCAGATGAGGTGCCTGCCTGGTTGTTGAGAATATTTTTGGCAATAGCTGATGCAAATCCAAAAATGATTATTCCTAACCCGTCATCGAAACCCACGACAGCATAGAGAGCTTTCGTGAGTGGTCCTTTTGCACCATATTCTTTGATAACAGCAACTGTGCCTGCTGGAGCACTGGCGGGAGCAATCGAACCAAAGATTAGAGCAAGAATAATATTCCCGGTGACAATCCACACGACAAAAAAGACAAGAATGAACGCACCAAATGATTCGGCAAATATGATCGAGATAATGCCCGATCCCTGTTTCTTAAGATCATTCAGATTAAGTTCGAGCCCAATGGTAAGTGCAATAAAACCGAGTGCGATTTCAGTAATAAAGGAAAGCTGACTTTGTATCGAGGGTGTTAATATACCAAAAAAGGATGGCCCTATAAGCACACCGAAAAACATGTAACCGATTATGAGGGGAAGCCGGATCGTTTTGGTAAGCTTCCCAAAATAGAAGCTGACGAGGGCGATCAGTCCGATCAACGCAAGGATTGGTAGGGAATGTGCCTGAAAGTGATGTTGAATTGAAGCGAAAAAGCTCATTGTGTTTATTCTCTATCTGTTCAAGCTACCTGAAAAATAGCTCACATCATTTGTTATCACAAGAATTCCATCTTTATTTTTCTGAACGCCCATTATGGCTTTTACCTGACGGAGGACTTCGTTAGCGAGCTTTTTGGGTACGACTGCCAGTATGATCTTATTGAATCCTTTATCACTTTCATTCCAAAAGCTTGCGAAAAGCGGCAACGCATGAAGATAGTAACCCGGATTGTTCGCATCGATTATAGAAACATGGGCTTCTGCGATCTCCGAAAATATCTGAAGCAGGTCCTCGAAAGTATCTTCAATCTGCACAAATACATGAAAAAGCGTGTTTTCAATACCCTGTTTTTGCTCTGGTTCTTCTTTAAGTGCTACTCGTGTGGAAAATATTTCATACACTTTTTCAGGATCGGTTTGCTTTAGGATCTCCTCTACCGCATCCTTAGACCGCAATATCTGAGATACCCGAGCAAGATAACTGATATGATCATTCCGTTTCGCCGTGGGTGCAAAAATAAAGATGAAGAGTTTTACTTTTTTCTTATCAATTGCCTTAAAACTCACCCCCGATGGAACGACAAGTATCCCGATCACAAAATCGTCAAGATCATCCAACGTGCAGTGAGGTAGTGCGATACCGTTCCCAATTCCCGTTGAGAGCAGTTCTTCGCGCTCTCTCAGTTTGTCAAAAAGCTCTTCGGGTTTATACTTGTTAAGTCCTTTACATTGCACTGCCATATCAGCAATTTTATGAAGAACAGCATCTTTGTCTTTTAAAGAGTCATCGATGGCGACTGAATCTTTGCATAGAATTTTTTGTAGGTCCATAGTTACCTCTTATAAAAATTATGGTTGCTCCGGTATTTTCTTTTGAATAAAAACACTCGTATATTCTTCTGCGAGAATATCCATTAAGATGACATCAAATTTTCTTCCTCCGATAAGCTTTGCTTCGCGGAATGCGCCGGCTTTCTTAAAACCAACCTGTTTATAAAGTTTTATTGCCGCCAGATTATACTCAAAAACCTGCAAGTAGATTGCATGAAGATTAAGGATATTGAAGCCAAAGTCAAGAATCAATTGAGTAGCATCTTTTCCGAAGCCTTTACTCCAATATAATTTATCTCCGATAAAAATGCCAAACTCTGCCCTACCATCGACATTGTTTACATTATGCAAACCACAATTGCCGATGAGGGTGTCCGTTTCCTTGTCTATAATACCGAATACATATTCGTTTTTATCTATCATCTGTTGAAGAATTTTTTCCTCTTTGGGCAAACTAAGCTGCATAGAATAAACGCCTAGATCGATGCCCACTTCAATGTCACTCAACCATTCCGAATACTGTGCGGCATCTTCCATGGAAATCGGAGAGAGATAGCACTTTTCGCCAATCAATTTTTTGAAGTACTTCATATTTTAATCCTTCTTCATGGCTCTTTGGATTTTTAACCAATCATCTTTCAGGGTGACTGTTCTGTTGAAGACAGGTCTTTCTTTAGTGGAATCGGTGTCGCAGCAGAAATACCCCTTGCGTTCAAACTGAATCCTCTCACCCGGCTTCACTCGTGTAAGTGCCGGCTCAAGTTTACTTTTCGTAAGTATTTCCAGAGAATGAGGATTAATATTCGACCTGAAGTCCCTGCCTTCGGAAGCATCATTGGGATTTTCATTTACGAATAGCTTATCGTAAAGACGCACTTCTGCATCGAGTGCATGTTTCGCAGAAACCCAATGCAAGGTTGCTTTCACTTTCCTTCCATCAGGTGCTGAACCGCCCTTTGTTTCCGGATCATAAGTGCAGCGCAGTTCGACTACATTGCCTTTTTCGTCTTTTACCACACTGCTGCATTTCAGAAAATAGGCATATCTCAGGCGCACTTCTCTGCCGGGAGCAAGACGGTAGAATTTCTTTGGCGGATCTTCCATGAAATCATCCTGCTCGATATAAAGCTCTTTTGAGAAAGGAACTTTCCTCGTTCCTGCGGATTCATCCTCAGGATTATTGATCGCTTCGAGCTCTTCGGTCTTTTCTTCCGGATAATTATCAATAATAACTTTAAGTGGCTTGAGTACTGCCATATATCGGTTTGCGGTTTTATTGAGTTCCTCTCGGATACAATGTTCGAGAAGTGCGTAATCAACAAGATTGTCACTCTTTGCCATGCCGATCCTATCCAGAAAATCCCAGATGGATTCCGGTGTGTAGCCCCGTCTACGCAGGCCGGAAATCGTCGGCATTCTCGGATCGTCCCAGCCATTGACATATCCTTCTTCTACGAGCATAATGAGCTTGCGTTTACTCATCACAGTATATGAGAGATTGAGTCGTGCAAATTCGATCTGCTGAGGATGAAATATTTCAAGCTCTTCCAGGAACCAATTGTAGAGCGGGCGATGGTTTTCAAACTCAAGAGAGCACAGCGAGTGTGTGATTCCTTCGATCGAGTCAGATTCACCGTGAGTAAAATCATACGTCGGATAGATACACCACTCATCACCGGTACGATGATGAGTTTTGAACATAATGCGGTACATCACGGGATCGCGCATATTCATGTTCGGATGAGCCATATCGATCTTCGCGCGAAGGGTTTTTTCTCCTTCTGCAAATTCACCTTTTTTCATACGCATGAAAAGATCAAGATTTTCTTCTATATAACGATCCCGAAACGGGCTGTTCTTTCCGGGCTGCGTAAGAGTGCCGCGATATTCACGTATTTCCTCGGCGCTCAGGTCATCGACATACGCTTTTCCTTTTTCAATAAGTTTGACCGCATAGTCAAAGAGGATGGGGAAATAATCCGAAGCATGGAAAAGCCGGTCTTCCCAGTTGGTGCCGAGCCATTTCATGTCCTCGAGGATCGCATCGACGTATTTTGTCTCTTCTTTTATGGGATTGGTGTCATCAAAACGCAGGTTGAATTTTCCGCCGTACTGCACAGCAATACCGTAGTTCAGGCAAATTGCTTTGGCATGTCCTATATGAAGAAATCCATTCGGTTCCGGCGGGAAACGCGTATGCACTTCGCCATTATGCTTCTTATTTCGAATATCTTCTTCGATGATCTGCCGGATAAAATCTTTCGATCCCGACTCTTCATTTTTTGTGAGTATCGCGAGTATCTTTTTATCGTCCATTGAGCTCCTAAGAATTACGTATTTAAAACGTTTTTCAGGCGTGCAATTGCTTCTTTTGTTCCAAGAATGTCAATTAAAGCAGGAATATCCGGTCCGTGAACATCGCCAAACAGTGCGAGCCGAAGCGGGAAATAAAGATCTTTTCCCTTCACACCAACCTCGTTTGTTGTTTCTTTTACCAGTTCGTTGATCTCGTTCTCAGCCCAGGTGTCTTTTGTGCCGAGTCTCTCGATCCAGAAGGTGTAGAGGTTCCGGGCATCTTCCTTTGAAATGATCTCTCTCTTTTCGTCAGTAAATTCAAGATCATGATAGAACATTTCAGAATGAGTGATCATTTCCGGTATTGTTGCCACGCGCTTACGGGCATTATCAATCACCTTAAGAT
>JAGHCS010000128.1 GCA_021160355.1 Candidatus Cloacimonadota bacterium | reverse complement strand
TTTTTACGTAAAAGCTCAATCGCATTGGATGTTTCCTCGAGTACGCGTTTATCTTTTGAGAGGAAACGGACATTTTCCTTTTTAATGCTTTCGATACCGAGAAATACGATTTTAAATCCTGCCTGTGCCATAAGTTTCACAAGATTGGGATCTCGGGCAATACCTACCACACTTGCCTGGATCGTATAATGTACATCCTGCAATCCATTTTTCAGTATTTGTTCGCATAATTCTTCGAGATGAGCGGGGTTTACAAAAATATTGTCATCAATAAAAAAAATTGCCCGTGCTCCTAATTGGACAGATTTCTGAATATCCGCAATAACCCTCTCAACAGGATATTTTCTGAAGGTTCTTCCATACATTTGTGGCATGCAACAGAAATCACATCCCATTGTACAGCCCCGTGACGTTTCGACAACATCGGCTTTTTTACCAAAAATTGAATAGTGCTTTGTTATTCTTGAGGATCGATCAGGTAGTTTTATGTTTTCAAGATCGAGAATTGTCTGCCTGGGATTATGGACAAAATTCCCTTTTTCTTTAAAGGAAAGGTTTGAAATTTTTGTA
The DNA here is from genome assembly GCA_021160355.1 of Candidatus Cloacimonadota bacterium. Taxonomy (GTDB): domain Bacteria; phylum Cloacimonadota; class Cloacimonadia; order JGIOTU-2; family JGIOTU-2; genus Celaenobacter. The sequence goes on along the minus strand of JAGHCS010000128.1, from coordinate 2,876 downwards.
ACATCATCATTATTGGACAGTGCTTTTATCAACCTGTTAAATGCAACCTCTCCCTCACATCGAACGAGATAATCAATATATTTCTTTTCCTTAGATTCTGAGATGAGCTCATAAGCTAAAGTTGGATGATATCCTCCAAGCACTATTATAATATCTTGATCAAACTGCTTTATAAGTTCAGCTATTGTTACTGCTGTTTCATATTGAAAGCTCATGCAGGTCAATCCAACAATATGAGGGTGAAATCTCTTCAACAATTTGATAATATAGTTCTTAATATTGTGCTGAACCATTAAAAGATCTGCAATTATAACTCTCTCCACAAAGGATGAATCCAGATTCCCTGATAAAGATGAAAGCCCCAGCGAAGGAACACGCATCCCTTTATAGAATCCCACTGTGTAGTTGGGCATCGAGAGAAGCAAAATCCTCTTTTTCATATATTTCCTATTTAGGTGAAAAAATACCCACATAACAATTGTTTGACAACTTTTTTATCATTATGCTGTTATATTGTATTATGAATTTCACTCCAAAATTCGCAGTTGATAAAATGCTTGGCAAACTGGCAAAATGGCTTCGCCTCTTGGGTTATGATACATTTTATAGAAATAAGATCAAACCGGTAACCCTTCTTAGCATTGCCCAGAGTGATGACCGCATTATTGTCACGAGAAATCACTATTTTCTTAAACATCCTTTTCCAGTTCCTATTCTCTTTCTAAAAGCCAACACTCTTGAACAGCAGCTTCTCAGGGTCAATGAGCAGTATCCTCTTCAAAGAAAGAAAGCATTCTCCCGATGTCCCCTTTGCAATAATGTAACTACTTCTATTGAAAAGGAATATGTAGAGAGACTCGTGCCAGAGTATGTGTTTAATACACAAGAGCACTACCACCAGTGCATTCGATGCGGAAAGGTTTATTGGAAGGGAACGCATCTGCAAAGAGCACTCGCATTCCTTGAAAAAATCGGACTGTAGGCACTTAAAAAATAAAACTTACAAGCAAGTTGTCTTGGAAATAAAGATTCTCGCAAAGACGCAAAGAACGCAAAGGAAAAAGAGAAATATTTTTAAAAGCTACTACCGTTTCAAAAAAATTCTCGTTCCTTCCTAAAGCTTTCGGGACATTTGGGGACGCGATTTTTTGAAAAGTTTTACTTTGATTACATTTGTGGGGATGAGATAAAATTAATTTGAAATACAATTTCTTTAACAATTGTAGAAGGTGTCTCCCACTCAGAAAGTGGTCTTTTTTTTATGTTTGTCATAGATAAAAATAGTCACTTAATTCTATAATTCTGCCATATTTCGGCAAAATAATTTCATTAATCTCTTAGAAATCTTTTATAGAGAGTATTTACATGGTTATAGTTTTTTAATCAACTTTTTCATTCGTGTTATTTCGTGTTATTTCGTGGTTAAATCTTTTCCGGTTTATCCGAGTTATGATGACACACTATAAAAGCAGCTTTATAAAATTTGACACTGCAAAACGAGGTCATAAATTGTGCAACAATACAAAATGTAATAAACGGAGTTCATATATATGAAAAAAGATATTCATCCAAAGTATCAAAAATGTGTTGTGAAATGCGCCTGCGGAAACACTTTTGAGACCAGAGATACCATGCCGGAAATCCACGTGGAAATCTGCTCGGAATGCCATCCCTTTTATACAGGAAAAAAGAAATTAGTGGATAGCGCAGGACGTATTGAGAAATTCAGGAAAAAATACAGCAAATTCGAGACAAAAAAAGAGGAAAAAGAGCAATAGCATTCTCCTCAGGGGAGTTTTACACACATTGAACCCATCAAATTTAAAGATCAAATAGGATAGTTTTACCAAAAATTTAAGCTTATGAAAAATAAACCGGAAATAGCTGTGGGCGGACAGGCTGTTATCGAGGGCGTCATGATGCGCGGACCTCGACATATTGCCACTGCTCTACGAAAAAAGGACGGGCACATCGTTCTCAAAAAAGAGGAATTCATTTCCAGGACAAAGACAAATAAATTCTTCGGCTTACCTCTTATCAGGGGATTTGTCTCTCTTATCGAGATGCTCTCTATCGGTATCAAAACGCTGAACTTTTCTGCTGAAGAAGCAATAAAGGACGAAGAAGCAGACAAACCGGAAAAGAAAAAAAATGTTTTCTTAGACAAATTGTATACTGCATTTTCTTATATTTTTGCTTTCGGTCTTGCATTCCTTCTCTTCGTATTCCTTCCTTACCGAATTGCATATTGGATTGATATTGAGAAAACGAGCATTCTGTTCAATCTCTTTGCAGGTGGCATCCGCATCATTTTCTTTGTAGTGTATATTTATCTGATCAGTCTCCTCAAGGATGTGCATCGCTTATTCCAGTATCATGGTGCAGAACACAAATCTGTATTTGCGTACGAAAGTAATCCTGATTTCACTCTTGGGGACACAAAAAAGTATAGAACTTACCATCCGCGTTGCGGTACGAGCTTCATGCTGATCGTGCTTGTCATTGCAATACTTGTGTTCTCAATTTTTGACACGATCCTTGCTCTCATACTTGGACATGCAATACCTCTTGGAATTAGAATAGTACTGCATCTTTTACTGCTTCCCTTCGTCTCAGGAATTTCTTATGAGATTTTGAGATTTTCCGGGAAGAATATCAATCATTGGCTGGTAAGAGCATTTTCTGCTCCCGGTCTTGCTTTGCAGAGAATTACAACTCAGGAACCAGATGATCAACAGGTAGAAGTAGCGATCTGCGCGCTTCATGCAGCACTCGACCTTCCGATTACTTATCCAGATGTGGAAATTTTGAACGATGACGAATCTTCTGAATAAAGTTACCGAACTCAGGCAAGAATACTCTGAGCTGGAAAAACA
>JAGHCS010000246.1 GCA_021160355.1 Candidatus Cloacimonadota bacterium | reverse complement strand
GGAATATTGTGTCAAGTTTAATAGAGTATTTGAATATTATAATGGAATTCGCATTTGAAACACGGATATAATGCATGATTTACAAGAAATAATTACAATTATTTCTATCCCAAATAAATTTGAAATCCTAAAATATTCTAAAATACAATCCAATCTCCGGTTTTATTAGAATGGTATATAAAAGTTTTATATCAATATGTCGGAGCACATATGAGAAACCGAAACCGCAATTGAAGCTTACGGATTCAATCTTTGGAATCGAAAAGTCGAACATTGGAGCGATACCCACATACCATTTCCTCTCATCAAGGTAATTAATGGAAAAGCTCGAATCTGCTGATATGTAGAATCTTGAATATGGGATATAAACGATATCGTAAGAGCAAGCAAAACCAAAGTAATAGTTATTTTCTCTCGATCCACCAATGATTTGAATATCAGGTAGGATAGCAAATGAACCTTGCACAGCAAACTTATGAAATTTTACTCGTACCGTCCACCCTTTTCCAAAAATTAGCCCCGAAGACCAGTCGATAGCACCTTTCTCAGTTCGCATGTTATTTATTTTTTTTGGAATTGAAATCGAGGAATCTGCTACATTGAGACTGTCATTTATACAATAAACAAGATTCGTGAATAATAATATGAAAATTCCCACCTTGTGACTTCAATTATTTATGTATGCCTAATAACCTGCCTGTTGTAGAAATTTTATCCCGAGAGTATTCAAAACAATTCTCAATGTCTTTTGCTGCCTTGTTCCCTTGATCATTATCATAATAGAGTTCAGCGACTTTTTCACCTTTTATGATTTTACCTCCAACCTTTGTGAACAATCTCAATCCAGCTGCATGATCGATCGTATCATCAACATGTTTTCTTCCGGCTTTCACTTCAATGAGCGCATATCCAATACTTTTACTGTTGATGTTTTTGATATAACCTGTGCGATGTGCATAGATTTCTTTTGTATGCTTTGGTTGAGGTAATAGTGAGTAATCTTCTATTACTGCGGGATTTCCGTGTTGGAGTTCGATACCCTTTCTCAATCTATCAAATGCATGCCCGTTTTCTATTACCTGGTCAATCATAATCTCAGCTTGTCTGAAATTTTTCGAAACTCCTGCTAAAATAAGCATATCAGCTACAAGTTTATAGGTCACTTCTTTAAGATCGGGTTCCATATTTCCCTTTAGAAATTCTATGGCTTCAATCACCTCAACTGCATTACCGATATATCTTCCAAGAGGAGCATTCATGTCAGTAAAATTAATGATGATCTTCTTATCAAAATCCTTTGCGATTTTACTCATAGATTCTGCCAGCAGACGGGCATGTTCCATCGTTCCTATGAAAGCACCATTCCCTACTTTCAGGTCGATGACCAGTCCATCTATGCCTGAAGCAATTTTCTTGCTCATAATGCTCGCAGTAATAAGAGGAATGCTCTCCACCGTACCTGTCACATCGCGAAGGGAATAGATCATTCTATCCGCAGGAACCATGTTATCTGATTGTCCAATGATTGCAAAATTGTTTTCACGAACGATCTTTTGAAATCTACCAAGCGAGATTTGTGTTTGGAAACCGGGGATCGACTCAAGTTTGTCCAGTGTGCCACCCGTGTGACCAAGTCCCCGTCCAGAGATCGTCGGTACCATGACTCCGCACTCTGCTGCAATAGGACCGATCATGAGTGATAATTTATCCCCCACTCCACCGGTACTATGCTTATCGATACATCTGCCGTTCGACTCGGGAAATTTCAGTGTGATGCCTGAATCAATATATTCTCTTGTAAGCCAGAAAATTTCCTTTTCACTCATGCCGTTAAGGAGAATTGCCATGAGCATCGCAGACATTTGGTAATTTTCAATATCACCGTTGATATAGGAAGAAATAAAATATTTAATCTCTTCGTGTGAGAGGGACTCTCGATCACGTTTTTTTATAATTATTTGAGCTGGATTCATACGCTATTTTGTTTTCATTTTATCTTTAAGAGTGTTAATATACTTAAAATTTGAATTTCTAAACTTATCCATTGATTATTCATAGAGTTCTATTTTGTGATTACAAATTCCATAACATCATCATTGTAGAATATTTTGAAAACTGCCTGCTTTTTGAATTCCAATCGTTCAAAAAAGAGGTAACCACTTTGCTGAGCTTGAGGGCGTATCGGTTCAAATTGGAAGGATTTCATCATGATATTACGGATTCCATCCAATCGGGTTTCATATTCCTCTTTCAAGTTTTCATGCTCCTGATCATCAAAGTTCATGAAATAATTTAGATCAAAATATTGATTATCTCCATACATGATCTGCACCAGCTGCTGAGGACCAAAAAGTGAATACTGTTCACCATTTTCATCGATCATAACAAAAGCATTTTTATCAACAGGCATTACTTGGTTTGTTTTATTTCGCAGGATCACATAGAAAACCATGAAATAATTTTCCAGGTTTGATGGTGGATCGTTCCAACTTGACGGCTCTATTGCAATATCATAGTTCTTTTGAGTTATCACTGCATAATTTTCTTGAATTTTTACATTATGTGAGCGGACAGGAAGTATTTTTGGAGCACATGAAAGCAAAGAAAATATAAAAACAAGCAAAACTATGACACTCTTGTTCATGACTTATTTTTCTTCATCCTCTTCATTAACTTCATCAGTGATTTCTTCGGTTTCTTCTTCAACATTTTCATTCTCGATTATTTCTTCATCGAGTTCTTCATTCTCAATGCCATTTCCATTTTCCTCATCTTCAGGAATTTCTTCGTCTTCGTGAGCTACACGAGCAACATCTGTGACTTTATCACCCTCATTAAGGGTTATTAACCTCATACCTTGAGTGTTTCTGCTGATCACGGAAATGCTGCCGACATGTTGGCGTATCACTTTGCCGGAAGTTGTTATAATTATAAGATCATCGTCATCGACAACTTCCTGAACACTAACAAGATTACCATTTCTTTTTGTGGTTTTCATTGTTATGACACCCATACTGCCCCGTTTTGTCACACGATAATCTGCAATTGGAGTACGTTTTCCATATCCATTTTCGCTAATAGAAAGAAGGGTTCCTTCCCGTTTGACGATTACCATTGAAACTGTTTCATCGGCATTTCTTAAACGAATACCTATCACACCCTGAGAATTTCTCCCTTGCGAACGAACATCTGTTTCATGGAAACGATTGCCGAAACCATTCTTTGTGGCAAGAATAATATCATTGTCACCTTCAGTGATCCGGGCATCAATAAGTTCATCTCCCTCTATGAGTTTTATCGCTATAATACCACCAACACGAGGATGAGAGAATGCTGCAAGTTCTGTCTTTTTGATTATTCCATTCTTTGTAACAATAGTGACAAAATTTGGAAGTTCAAAATCGCGGACAGTGACATATGCTTTGATCCGCTCATTTCTTTCGAGCTGAAGCAGATTTACGATTGCTTTTCCGCGCGCTAACCTTCCAACTTTCGGAATTCTGTGGACTTTCAGCCAGTGACATTGTCCAAGGTCTGTAAAGAAAAGAATAAAAGCGTGTGTGGATGCAACAAAAACATTTTCGATAAAATCTTCCTCTTTTAAATTCGAGCCAGAAAGTCCTTTACCACCGCGCTGCTGTTTTCTGTAAGTTCGTATAGGAAGGCGTTTTATATATCCTTCATGAGAAATCGTTACAACCATTTCCTCATCAGCAATCATGTCTTCGGTTTCGATATCTGCAGAGCCATCCAAAATGGTTGTTCTGCGGTCATCTATATATTTCTCTTTCATCTTGATAACTTCATCTTTGATGATCTGCATACGTTTTTCACGAATTTCAAGAATGCTTTTGAGTTCTTCGACCCTTTTTACAAGGTCTCGATATTCCAATTCAATCTTTTCACGCTCAAGTCCTGTGAGTTTTTGAAGTCTCATTTCGAGGATTGCTTTTGCTTGTATCCCTGTGAATCCAAATTTTTTCTGTAAGTTCTCATTCGCATTCTGCGTGCTGTCCGAAGCTTTGATGATCGCAATTATTTCATCAATATTATCGAGTGCAATGCGGAATCCTTCGAGAATGTGAAGCCTTTTTTCTGCGTTATCAAGCTCAAATTGAGTTCTGCGAACCACAACTTCATGACGGAAATCTATATAATTTTGAAGAAGATCCTTCATATTAATAACTTGTGGAATTCCTCCTACAAGCGCTCTGTTGTTGATCACATAACTTACCTGCAACTGAGAATATTTATACAGTTTTTTCAGTACAGAGTCTGCGTCAGCATTTCTTTTGACTGTGATGACCAAACGCATTCCCTGTCTGCCGGATTCGTCTCGTATATCGCTGATACCCTCAATCCTTTTATCTTTTACTAGAGCAACTATTTTATCAATGAGTAAAGTCTTGTTGAGCTGGTATGGAAGTTCTGTGACTATGATCGATTCCTGACCATTATTCTTTGTCTCAATAGATGCTTTTCCTCGGTTAATGATCTTACCATAACCGGTCTGGAAATAATCTCGTATCCCCTGCTTGCCGATGATGTAGCCACCGGTAGGAAAATCCGGTCCTTGGATATAGTCGATCAATTTGAGGGGTTCGAGTTCCGGATCATCGATAAGCGCACAGAGTGCATCACAGGTTTCAGAAAGGTTGTGAGGTGCCATATTAGTTGCCATTCCCACTGCAATACCGGAAGAACCATTTACAATTAAGTTAGGAAATTTTGAAGGAAACACTTTTGGTTCCTTACGGGTATCATCATAGTTTTGCTGGAAATCTACAGTATCTTTGTCGAGGTCAGCCATAAGATCGACTGCTGCTTTATGCAAACGTGCTTCTGTATATCGCATGGCTGCAGGCGGATCGCCATCCTGCGAGCCAAAGTTGCCCTGACCCTGTACAAGAAGATACCTCAGACTCCATTCCTGAGCCATTCTCACAAGAGTGGGATAGATGACCTGCTCGCCATGTGGATGATAGTTACCAGAAGTATCACCTGCGATCTTTGCGCATTTTCGGTAACCTTTTCCAGGTTCGAGTTTGAGCTCATGCATTGCATAGAGAATTCTTCGCTGGGAAGGTTTCAGTCCATCCCGTACATCCGGCAGAGCGCGTGATACGATCACGCTCATAGAGTATTCCAGGTAAGCTTTTTTCAGTACGTCATCAATTTCAATCTGTTCAATTCTTGATCTATCGTGAATCATATATCCTCCGGTTAAACATCTACTTCAATGTATTTGGCATTTTTCTCAATAAAATCTCTTCGCGGTTCGACGTCACCACCCATAAGGATCGTGAACATACGATCAGCTTCGATCGCATCATTCATTCGAACTGCTGTGAGAATCCGCTTTTCAGGATCAAGTGTGGTTTCCCAAAGCTGATCTGCATTCATCTCTCCCAGTCCTTTATAACGCTGAATGCTTACACCGGTTGAGTCGAATTCTTTCAAAATCTCATCGCGCTCTTCATCGGAATACACATAACGAGCCATTCTTCCTTTCTTTATCTGATATAAAGGAGGACGTGCAATGTAAATATTCCCATCTTCAACAAGCTGTCGCATATATCTGAAAAAGAAAGTGAGTAACAATGTCGCAATATGCTGTCCGTCAACATCCGCATCAGCCATTATGATGATTTTATTATAACGAAGTTTTGTTTTATCAAATTCATCGCCAATACCTGCACCAAGCGCAAGGATAATTGGCTGTATCTTCTCATTATTAAGCACCTTATCGATACGTGCTTTTTCTGTATTGAGCATCTTTCCCCATAACGGCAGGATCGCCTGAAAAGTCCTGTCCCTTCCCATTTTTGCCGAACCACCCGCAGAATCACCCTCGACAAGAAATATCTCGGTTTGGGTGGGATCTTCTATGGAGCAATCTGCAAGTTTGCCCGGTAAGCTTCCACTTTCAAGCACAGATTTTCTTCGTGTGAGTTCTCGTGCTTTTCTTGCAGCTTCTCGTGATCGAGCACCGAGAATCGCTTTGTTTGAAATTGATTTCGCCTCAGTTGGATGTTCTTCAAAGTATTCCATCAACTTTTCATATACAACGGAATTAACAATACCCTCAATATCGAAATTCTGCAATTTCGTCTTTGTCTGCCCCTCGAATTGAGGATCTTTCAACTTGACACTTATCACTGCAGTCATTCCTTCTCTTATATCTGCACCCTGCGGAGTGCTTTTTTCATTTTTTGCAAGATTGGAATTTTTAATATAAGTATTAACAACGCGTGTGAGAGCAGATTTGAAACCACTGAGATGTGTGCCGCCTTCGATCGTATTGATATTGTTTGCAAAACTCAGAATAGATTCCTGATAACCGTCGTTATATTGGATGGCAACTTCAAATTCTGTGTGGTCTCTTTCACCAGAAATATACACTGGTCTATTGAAGAGGACTCTTTTGTTCTCGTTCAAGTACTTTACAAAAGAGACAATTCCACCATCATATTTGAAATCATGCTTCTCATTATTGCGCTTGTCTTCAAGGATGACCCTTACACCTTTATTAAGGAATGCAAGTTCTCTAAGTCGAACTGAAAGGTAATCAAAACTAAATGTAATATCATCAAAAATCTCTTCATCAGGCATGAAGGTTACTTCAGTACCTGTTTTTTTAGTTTTTCCGATGATCTCCACTTGAGATTTTACTATTCCACACTCGTAATATTGTCTGTATATATTGTTATTTTTATAGACTTTTACTTCAAGCCATTTTGATAAAGCATTCACCACGGAAACACCAACGCCATGCAAACCACCAGATACTTTATAGGATTTATCGTCGAACTTTCCGCCTGCATGAAGCATAGTCATAACCACCTGCAATGCGGGGACTTTCTGTTCTTTGTGTTTGTCGACTGGGATGCCGCGTCCATTATCAATAATAGTTGCCGATCCGTCGGTGTTGATGATTACTTCTATTTTATTACAGTATCCGCCCATTGCTTCGTCAATGCTATTATCAACAACTTCATAAACCAGGTGATGAAGTCCGCGTTCGCTGGTTCCGCCAATATACATAGTGGGACGCTTGCGCACTGCTTCCAGCCCCTTCATTACTTTTATTCGTGTTGCATCATATTTTGCTACCATTTTACCT
>JAGHCS010000187.1 GCA_021160355.1 Candidatus Cloacimonadota bacterium | reverse complement strand
TTCTCTATGTCCTCTGTGCTCTCTGCTTGCCGCGGCGTATCTGCCGGTTGGCTGAGTAGTCTGGTGGTAAGGATTCTTATTATTCAACTCATCAAAGTTAGAAATAAAAATAGGGACACACAAACGTGCATCCCTATATGCTTTATTTAATCTTGAAATTTTATTATTTCATTTTGGGAAGTTCACTGCCCGGCAACCATTTTTGATAGAGTTTACCCAAAGTGCCATCATCATATATCTCATAAAAAACTTGCTGCCATTCATCTATAATGTTTTCAGGCGTGCCCATGGAAATCGCAATATAGAAATCCCCGGTACTCACAGTGTATACCGGTTCGAGATCATCTATGGAGTATCCTGCCTGTTTGGCAATTTCGGGAATTGTAATATCAGTAAAGATCGAAAGGTCAACTTCTCCCTCGAACAATTGACGAACATTTTTTGTCGGATCTGGTGAACTCACCAAATTTGTAAAGCCTGCATCTTTAAGATCCTGCTCGGAGAACCATGCAGAGCAAGTTGCTATCTTTCCCACTTTTTTTGCATCTTCCATACTATTGATTTTGATCTTCGAACCTTTTTTCGCATAAAAGATCGTACGATTCGTACCGATTGGTCCGATCCAGTTGAAAAGCTTCTCACGAATAGGAGTTCTCTTCATGGTGAAAAGGACAAAATTTGGATTGATAAGGCAAAGGTGATAACCATTTTCCCAAGACGACATGCGGATATTATCAGGAATATCCAATCTTGTGAGAATTTCACGTACAACTTCAGTTCCGAAACCGGTAATTTGACCATTCTCCTCAAATGTGAGTGGCGGATAATCCTCAGTAAATATTTGGAAAATTCCCGGTGGCATTTCATTTGGAAGCCATTTTTTGTAGATCTTATCAAAAGTGCCATCATTTTTCATATCATTAAGATGATTTTGCCAGGTTTGGATCAGCTCATTTGACGTGGCTTTTGAAAAAGCAATGTATTCGAGTTCCGATGTAATGAAAAATGCTTTTTTAAATTCACCAGGATCGATCCCGAGTTTTTTTATTTCGCTGTTCAAGACCAGGTTCGAGCAAGGAAAAAGATTAACTTTTCCATTGAGCACCTCCGTGAAAATTTCCTGAATTGTGTTATATTCAACAAGGTTTGTAAATCCTTTTTCTTTCAGAATTCCTGCAATCGCATAGTCCTTCAATACTGCAATTTTGAGAACTTTCTTCGCATCTTCGAGCGTTTTGATATCCAACTTACAATCCTTTGAAGTATAGAAATAGTTCTCGACAGAACTGATAGGTCCTACCCACTTGAAAAGATCTTTCCTCGTAGAAGTCAGGCAGGTGGAAAATAGAGCAATATTGGGCTCAGTCATGAGCTTTTGAAATGCATCTGACCACAATAGAAGAGTAATGTTCTTATCGAAATCCATCCTCTTCAATATCTCTTGAACCACTTCTGTTGCCTGACCTGTTAATTGCCCATCCATCATCAAATTTAATGGAGCAAACTCTTCAGTATAGATTTGCAGTGCATCCATCTCTTTTGATATGTCGGCGTTTAGAATGGCAAGAACAGAACTCATAAAAATGCATAATGTAACGAAGACCATTAGTTTTTTCATTCTTTTCTCCAATATTTTATTTAAAGCTTTGTTATATATTTATTTTGTGCTTTCAGTTGTCCATAAAATTTTTTCTGCTGTTTTCATTAAATAATTTTACATATCGGATTTTACCTGTTTGAGATAAATATCACATCGTTTTCTTCGCACTTGAGACGCTCACTATTGTCTGCAAAATTTCTCTTAAATTTCCAGTAACCACCAGCAACAAAAAAGCGATCCACTCTCCCAGCATGACACGGGTACAAGCATTGCGATATAGGATTTGGATTTTCTAATCATTATACGAAACGAAGAAGTGCTAGTTTATAAACTTTTTTCATATCAGCAAAAACTGAGAATAACGCCTAGTTTAAATCGAATAAAATTTGACACTCGGTCCTTGCAGTTAAAATTTTCACAAATTCAAATAATAATATTGGTACATTATATAAGGAGTATTCATGCCATTTATTTCCAATACTGATGAACAACGAACGCTGATGCTCAAGGAGATCGGAGTTGCTTCTTTTAAGGACTTGTTAAAGGGGATTCCTTCAGAACTTTTCATTAGAAATCCTCTTACACTCGATGAACCGCTTTCCGAATTTGAAATAACAAAGAAAGTTCAAGCTCTGGCATCGCAAAACATTAACACTTCAGGAGTTGTATCATTCCTCGGTGCAGGCATTTATGATCATTTTATTCCTGCGGCGGTCAGTTATGTGATCGGGCGTCCGGAGTTTTATTCTGCTTATACTCCGTATCAGGCAGAAGTCAGCCAGGGAACTTTGCAATTCATATATGAGTACCAGACTTTGATCTGTGAACTAACAGGTATGGATGCATCCAATGCATCGATGTATGATGGAGCAACTGCCTGTGCAGAATCGCTCTTGCTGGCACTTCGTCATAATAAAAATAAGAAGATTATTATCTCCAGTTTGATACATCCTCATTATAAGCAGGTCATCGAAACCTACATAAAGCCACTCAATCCCGAGATCGTTTATATCCCACAAAATAATGGCAGAATCGATCTGGAAAAACTCCAGTCCGAGATGTCCGATGGTGTATCAGCAGTGCTAATTCCCTCACCAAATTTCTTAGGTGTAATAGAAGACCTTGAGTCTCTCGAGCCGATCATTCACGAAAATAAGAAGGCACTTTTCATAGTTGCTACTGATCCGCTCTCACTGCTGCTGTTCAATCCTCCAGGGAAATACAACGTTGATATTGTCGTTGGTGAAGGTCAGGTTCTGGGAAGTAAGCAAAATCTTGGCGGACCTCTTTTTGGATTTTTTGCAGTCAATCAGAAACTTATCAGAAAAATGCCCGGAAGAATAGTCGGTGCTACGGTCGATACGAATGGACAAAAGGGCTATGTGCTCACTTTACAGACTCGGGAACAGCACATCAGAAGAGATAAAGCCACTTCGAATATATGCACGAACGAGTCGCTTTGTGCGCTGGCTGCAACAGTGTATATGGTTCTCATGGGCAAACAGGGATTGCGTGAGGTTGCAGAGCAATCCACTATCAAAGCTCATTATCTTAATGATAAGATATGCCGGATCGAAGGATTCGAGGCATCAAATACTTCACCATTCTTTAAAGAATTTGCAATTAAGACATCAATCCCACCTTCGGAAATAATTTCCAAGTTGAAGCATAAAGGATATTTTGCCGGTGTTGATATTTCTAAATATGGATATGAAGATCAACTCCTTATCGCAGTTACAGAAAAGCGCACGAAACATGAGCTTGAAGCTTTTGTTTATGAACTTGAGAAACTGATGGAGGAGGTGTAACATGGCAACGAAAACAATATTTGAAAAAAGCGTAAAAAACAGAAAAGGTTACACGCTTCCAAAATGCAAAATTGATAATGAGGTTAAAAAAATATTCCCAGCCAATCTTCTCCGTTCGGATGCTCCGCGAATTCCCGAGGTAAGTGAGTTGGACACTGTCCGACATTATATCGAACTCTCGGACAAAAATCATTTTATTGAAAAAGGTTTTTACCCTCTTGGTTCATGCACAATGAAATACAATCCGAAAATCAATGATATCGTAAACGTTCTCACCGGTTTTACAGACATACACCCGATGCAGCCGGAAGACACAATTCAGGGCGCATTGCAGGTCATGTATGAACTTCAGCAGGATCTTGCTGAGATTTCCGGGATGAGAGCACTCTCTCTCCAACCTGTTGCTGGTGCACATGGAGAATTTACTGGCGTAAATATCATTTATAATTATCATAAAAATAAAGGGCGGCATCGAACCAAGATCATCATGCCGGATTCCTCTCATGGTACCAATCCTGCCACATCTGCTTTACATGGCATGGAAGTGATTGAGATTAAATCCAACGATGACGGAAAAGTTGATATCAAGGCTGTGGAAGAAGTGCTGAGTGACGACATTGCAGGTTTCATGCTGACAAATCCTAATACTCTTGGTGTGTTTGAAACCGATGTGCAGGAAATAGCAGAGCTTATTCATTCGGTTGACGGGCTCATGTATATGGACGGAGCGAATCTCAATGCAATGCTTGGTTATCTCAGGCCCGGTAATATGGGATTTGATATTGTCCACTTCAACCTGCATAAGACTTTTTCAACTCCACATGGAGGAGGTGGACCAGGCGCAGGTGGTATCGGAGTAAGCGAAAAACTAGTCGAATATTTACCCATTCCTGTAGTAAGAAAAAAAGAATATGTATATTATCTTGATTACGATGTAAAGCATTCAATTGGCAAAGTCCATTCTTACTTTGGAAATTTTCTTGTGATGCTTCGTGCATACATTTATCTTAAGATGCTAGGAGACATAGGATTGAAGCGTGTTGCTGAAAATGCAGTGATAAATTCAAACTATTTGATGGCAAAATTGCGCTCTGAATACCCAGTCCCCTATCAGAAAAATATCATGCATGAATTTGTTGCCTGCGGAGAAAAATTTAAAGAGTACGGTGTAAGAACACTCGATATAGCCAAGCGCTTGCTTGACTATGGCTTCCATGCTCCCACAATATACTTCCCACTCATAGTGCATGAAGCGCTGATGATCGAACCGACAGAAACAGAAAGCAAAGAAACTCTGGATAATTTTGCACAAGTAATGCTCAAAATCGCAAAGGAAGCTAAAGACAATTCCCAACTTCTCAAAGATGCTCCACAGAATACACCAGTCACAAGACTTGACGAAACCAATGCAATAAAAAACCTTAACATCAAATATAATTTCGAAGCTTAAATCATGAAATACAAAGTTATTGAATCATTATGTGATGTTTGTGCATGCTGTGCTTCGGTGTGCCCTCAGAATGCGATAATCATGAGTGAGCAGAAAGCGACAATTTTTCTCGATATTTGCATCGGATGTGCAAAATGTTTTATTACATGCCCCATTTCTGCGATTGAAGAGATACCTGATGAATCTTAAAGCTTTTTATGATGTTGTTGTAGTAGGCAGCGGTCCTGCAGGAAGCATGACAGCTCTTTTTGCAGCAAAGAATGGAGCTTCAGTACTCATTCTTGAGAGAGATCGAGAAGTTGGTATTCCTGTTCGTTGTGCAGAAGGCATCTCAGCTCGGGGACTAGAGAAATTCTTCCAGCCGGATGAACGTTGGATAGCCCAAAAGATCGATGGAGCGAAACTTTACGCACCAAATGGTGAATCTTGTATTATAAACGCAGGAGCTGTTGGCGATGGATATGTACTTGAGCGACGTCTTTTTGACGCATTCATTTGCGAAGAAGCTGCAAAAAACGGAGTAGATATCCTTACTAAAGCCAATGTACATGACCTGGTATTCGATAGCAGTAAACTCTCAGGTGTGAAGTTCACTCATCTAAGTAAAGAAAAACAGGTGAAAGCGAACATTATCGTTGGTGCAGATGGTCCGGAATCCCGTATTGGAAAACTAGCGGGAATTGATACAACACTGAAACTTGAAGATATAGAACCAGGCGTTCAATACCTTCTCACTGATATAGATTTAGAAGCTGAACTCACTCATTTTTATTTTGGAAATGAAATCGCTCCAGGCGGTTATGTGTGGGTTTTTCCTAAGGGAAGGAATATGGCAAATGTAGGTATAGGGATTAGACCGGATAGAAGCAATGGCAAAAATGCTCAGCAGTATCTTGATGGGTTTATTGAGAAGAATTTCCCTGACAGCAAATCCCTTGCTTTTATTGCAGGCGCAGTACCCACTGCACAAACCCTGCCTGAGATCACACGTGATAATTTAATGCTTGTGGGAGATGCTGCCCGGCAGGTGAATCCAGTTACTGGTGGTGGCTTGAGTAACATCCTTGTCGCTGGAAGCATCGCAGGAACTGTCGCTGCAGAAGCAGTAAAAAAAGATGACTTTTCAAATAAATTCCTGAAAAAATATCACAAACAATGGATGAAAGAAAAGGGAAATCATCAAAAGGTGCATTACAAGTTAAAACAAGTTTTCTTCGACTTCTCTGATGACGAACTGAATGAAATTGTTGGTCTTCTGCAGGGTATCCCCCAGGAAAAACTCACTCTCTTTCAACTTTTTAAGACTGCCGTGAGGAATAAACCGTCTCTCGTAAAAGAACTGATCAAGATATATCTCTAAATATAAATTTGACATAATTACAGGATAGTAAAAATATTATCATTTTATCAGGGGTGCTCTTGTGGGCTGAGAACATACCCTCGAACCTGATCCAGATAATGCTGGCGTAGGAATGAGTTCACCGGACATCGTTGATGAACCGGTTTTTTTATTTGAAAGGATTGTATGAAAACGTTGCCAAAAAAGATGGGGCTTTATTTCATCATTGATGGAATGTACACAAGAGAGTTTGAAAAATACACTCGTATGGCTATTCTTAACGATGTGTCGGTCATTCAATATCGGGATAAAG
Organism: Candidatus Cloacimonadota bacterium; assembly: GCA_021160355.1. Taxonomy (GTDB): domain Bacteria; phylum Cloacimonadota; class Cloacimonadia; order JGIOTU-2; family JGIOTU-2; genus Celaenobacter. Next base: position 7,944 of record JAGHCS010000187.1, on the reverse strand, counting down.
ATGCTTCACAGCAAACCATGAAAAATAATGCTTTGATAATACAAAAACTTACCTCACAAAGCCCCACTTGCTTTATTGTTAATGACATTCCTGAAGTAGCTCTATCCTCTCATGCTGATGGAATACATGTAGGACAAAGAGATGAAAACTATCTCAAAGTGCGAAAACGCATGCCCAATAAAATCATCGGTGTGAGTACAATGACCCTTGAAGAATCTATTGAATCTGAGAAACTCGGTGCAGATTATCTTGGTGTAGGTCCAATATTTGTCACGCAGACCAAAACGGATACTCCCCCTCCCATCGGATTGAACAACCTTAAAGAAATTGTGGACAATACCACAATTCCAATTGTCGCCATTGGTGGCATCAATTCTCAAAATTTAGAAAGTCTCCTTCAAACGGGCGTGCACGGAGTCGCAATTATTTCAGCAATCCTGACCGCTCCAGATCCCGAAAATGAAATAAAAAAAATCCAGAATATTATCAAGGAATTTAATGAGAAATGAGGTACACATGCAAGAACTCCATCTGCCGCTTTTTAAATATTTAAAGACAATAAGAAACACAAATCCGCTTGTTCACCACATCACAAACTGGGTGACGATTGCTGATTGTGCAAACATCGTCCGTCTTACGGGTGGATTACCAATCATGGCGCATGCACAAGAAGAAGTTGCTGATATGGTTAAATTATCGAATGCACTGGTTCTCAATATAGGAACACTTACATCGGAATTAATTGAATCGATGAAGATCGCTTCAAAAGCTGCGAATGAAAAGGGAATTCCTGTTGTGCTCGATGCTGTCGGTGTCGGCGCCACTCCATTTCGAAACGTAAAAGCTTTTGAGCTTCTCGATGAATGCTCTATAGATATTATTAAAGGAAATGCTTCTGAGATTGGAAAGCTTGCTGGCGAAGATGTTATCACACGTGGGGTCGAAGCAGTTGATGTGCAACTTGATCTCGTGAACGTAGCCAAAAAATTGGCAAAAGACAGAAAAGCAGCGGTTGTCATAACTGCTCCCGAGGACATTGTTGTATGGAAAGATGACGTGTATGTTGTGAAAAATGGACATCCTTTAATGGGACAGATAGTAGGAACCGGTTGCATGGCTGCATCAGTTCTCGGGTGCTTCTGCGCAATCGAGAAGGATTACGGAAAAGCCTGTGCTTCTGGCTTGTCTGTGTATGAAATAGCCGCAGAGAAAGCAGCTCGAGAAACATTCACTCCATTTGCATTCAAACAAAAATTTTTTGATGAGCTTTTCAAAATGGATGAAGTGTGTGATTGGATGCAAAAGATTTTTGCTTTATAAACATAATTTTTAGAAATTTATATAAGAAGGTATCATGTCATTACTAGAACAGGCAAAAAAAGGAATTATTACTGAGGATATTCAACTTGTCGCCAAAGATGAGCACTGCGACGCAGAATGGCTTAAAGACGAGATTGCTGCTGGTCATATAGTAATTCCAAAAAACTTAAGAAGAAATTTTCAACCTGTTGGAATTGGGAATAAACTCCACACAAAAATAAATGCAAATATTGGGACTTCACCTGATCATTTTGATGTGCTGGAAGAATTGGAAAAACTCAAAGTATCAGTCGCCTACGGCTCCGACAGTGTGATGGATCTCTCTACAGGAGGAGATCTGTCTGCAATCCGTAAAGCAATCCTTGATCATTCACCGATAATGGTAGGCACAGTTCCGATCTATCAGGTTGCAGCGGAACTTCTCGATGAAGATAAAGACATCACTGAAATGACCGTTGATCAGCTTTTTATTTCCATAGAAAAACAATGTGCAGAAGGAGTAGATTACATCACTGTTCACTGCGGAGTTACACAAAAAGCAGTCGAAGCTATGAAGAAACAACCTCGTTTACTCGGAGTGGTGAGTAGAGGTGGATCACTTCTTCTCAAATGGATGAAAATTCATAAGAAAGAAAATCCTCTTTATGAATTTTATGACAGATTATTGGATATTGCATACAAGTATGATGTGACACTCAGCCTTGGCGACGGATTGCGACCCGGATGCCTTGCCGATGCAAGTGACGCAGGTCAGTTCCAGGAACTTATTACTCTCGGTGAGTTGCAGCAGCGAGCTTTGAAAGCAAATGTGCAATCGATGATCGAAGGTCCCGGGCACGTACCCCTACATCAAATAGAAGCAAATGTGCGTTTGCAGAAAGCAATTTGCCATGGAGCCCCTTTTTATGTACTTGGTCCCATCACAACAGATATTGCGCCAGGTTATGATCATATCACGAGTGCTATCGGCGGCACCCTTGCAGCCTATTACGGTGCAGATTTTCTCTGTTATGTAACTCCCTCAGAGCATCTCTGCCTTCCAACCAAAAACGATGTGCGAGAAGGAGTGATAGCTGCAAAAATAGCTGCACATTCTGCTGACATTGCATGTGGAATACCCGGCAGTATGGATAGGGATAATAAGATTTCAAAATATCGTTCTGAGTTTAACTGGGAAGGACAATACGAAATCTCTATTGATCCCCTCCTCGCTAAGAAAAGGCGCAAAGCAAGCGAAGATTTCTCTGAAGACGTATGCACAATGTGTGGTAAACTCTGTGCGATTAAAACGTTTAAAAGTTAGAATGTTGGAAGGTTGAAAAGTTGGAAGTTTAGAAGGTTAGAAAGGTTAAAAAATAGTTATTTTTCATAGGTAAAATAAATAGAATATAGGAGCAAAAATGGGCACATTTAAGAGTATTGAGGAAATAGATGTATGGAATGATCCGTCGAGCTTGCTGTGATAATATATAGAACTACCAAACTCGATGCATTTCAGCATGATTTTTCATTAAAAGATCAGCTTCGAAGAAGCGCATTATCAATTTCTTCGAATATCGCAGAAGGATATGAAAGAGAAACTATCAAAGAGTTTATCCGTTTTTTATACATTGCAAAGGGTTCATGCGGTGAATTGCGATCCCAGATATATGTATTTAATAAAATCGGTTTCTTACTCGAAGATAATTTCAATGAAATATACGATCTTTCAAAGATACTTGCCCGTAAAATTCAATCATTAATTAATTATCTAAAAACAACATTATGAAACAAAACTCAAAACCTTCAAACTTTAAAACCTCCAAACCTCCAAACCTCCAAACCTTCAAACCCTATTGTTTAACAATTGCCGCAAGTGATACATCCGGAGGTGCAGGCGTTCAAAGAGACATCAAGACCTTTCACGATCTCGGAGTAAGTGGTCTTTCTGTAGTAACCGGCATTACTGCTCAAACTGATAAAAAAGTATTTTTTTCCGAAGCATTAACTGTCAAAGAAGTTAAAATCCAATTAAAAACTATCCTCGAAACCTATCCGATATCATCTCTTAAGATTGGAGTGGTGTTCAATAAAGAAATCATGGAATGCATCTCGTATTTTCTGAAAAAATATGATGTAAAAAATGTTTTGATCGATCCTATTCTGAAAGCAAGCGACACATACTCCTTTCTCGATAAAGAGAGTTACTCGTATATGAACAATGAATTCCTCAAAGTTTCTGATATAATTACGCCAAATATCCCTGAATTGGAAAAATTGAGTGCTCAATCGATTTCAAATAAAGATGAACTCTTATCGGCAGCACAAGAGATTTCTCAAAGATATGACTGCTATGTTTTTGCTAAGGGTGGTCATCTCAAAGAACAGAGCACCATTACAGATTATCTTATTAAGGGAGATGAGGTTGATATCTTTCCGAGTCCAAATAAACATTTATCAGAAATTCATGGTACGGGCTGCCTTATCTCTTCTGCGATCACTGCATTCCTTGCTCTGGGTGGTGATATAAAAACTACGATTGTGAAGGCAAAAAATTATTTTTATTCCATTCTTGCATAAAAGACTATGTAAACTTGTTCATGTCCACGATCTCAAATAATTGACAAATAATTACTCTCTTGCGAGATGAACACGATGATAACCGAAATCAAGCCCATTAGTCATATCGAAATTTACAGGAAGCTCACGCACCTCTTTGCGATCATTATTCCTGTGCTTTACTACTTCGTCTTACGGAACCAGCTTCTTGCAATAGCAATACTTCTGCCCTTTGCTATAGGATCGGTTGTTTGGGATTCTGCAAGAATTGAGAATCCAAAATTTCGACATAAATTTCTTAAACTTTTCGGCTCCCACCTCAGAGATTCGGAAGTAAGTAGTCTTACAGGTGGATCTTATCTCCTCACCGCATCAGTTGTGACAATTGCAGTTTTTTCAAAGGAGATTGCTTTTCTTGCAATATCTTACCTCGTGATAGGAGATACTTTTGCCGCCTTCGTAGGACTTTCCATGGGGAGAAGAAAATTTATACACTCAAACAAATCGCTTGAAGGATTAATCGGCGCTTTCATTAGTTGCGGAATTTATGGACTTGCCAGTTATTTCTTGTTCATGAAACGCGTATTTTCATATAATTGTGCACACCCCGAACTTGCCCTAATAATGATCATTATCGGAGCGCTCGTGGCTTCTGTGGTTGAATCTGTGGATCTTCACATCAACGATAACATAAGCATCCCTATATTATCTGCTATGGCGATGACCGTTATATATTTGTTTATTTAGAATTGCATTATAATATGAGCCACAAAATACACAATAAAGACAAAAACATTTTCGTGCTTTTATTACTTTTTGCGGTTAAATGAATTTAAATTAGGAGACAAGATGGAACTTTCCTTTGTGATCCCAGTGTATAATGAGGAAGAAAGTCTCAAGGAATTACACAAAGAAATCATAGAAAATATTTCCAACACTTCGTATGAGATCATCTTTATTGATGATGGCAGTACTGATAATTCATATGCTGTTATCGAAGAGCTCGCTCGAAAAGATGCTAATATTAAGCCAATCAGGTTTCGAACTAACTTTGGTAAAGCAGCTGCGCTGCAGACAGGATTTGATAAGGCACAGGGCGAGATCATCTTTACCATGGATGCAGATCTTCAAGATGACCCGAAAGAGATTCCACGCTTTGTTGAAAAGATCAATGAAGGATATGACCTCGTTTCCGGATGGAAAAAGAAGAGAAAAGACCCGATCACAAAACGGTGGCCCTCCAAATTTTTTAATCTGATCACCTCGATGGTTTTCCATCTGCGCCTGCACGATTACAACTGCGGATACAAAGCATACAGAAAAGAAGCAGCAAAATCCCTCAATATTTACGGAGAGCTCTACCGCTATATCCCTGCGATCGTATGGTCAAAAGGATTTTCCGTTACTGAAATAGTCGTCACCCACCACAAACGAAGATTTGGAAGATCAAAATATGGTGCAAGCAGACTGATACGCGGTTTCCTCGATCTCCTTACAGTGACCATGATCACAAAATATCGCAGAAGCCCACTTTATCTATTCGGTGCAAGCGGATTGATCATCTCACTTATCGGCTTTATAATTAGTGTCTGGCTGGCAGTGAAGAAAATTTTCTTTGGTATGAGTTTGAGCAACAGACCCCTGCTCTTCCTCGGCATCCTCTTGATCGTTGTTGGCGTACAGCTTATTTCACTTGGATTGCTTGGAGAAATGATCGTGTATAGTTCTCGTCAAAGAGATAAAAAAAATGATGAATTAGAGAGTCTAAATAAAGATTAGAAGGAATATCCTATAGAAAAATTCCAAAAACTGTGCTGCTTGCTTTGCTCATAAGCAAATTTGACCGGACCAAATATTGTGGTCATTTCCAACCCGATAGAGTACCCTATTTTCTCTCCCTTATCAAATATATTCCAAAAATCTTCCATTGAACCAATATTGCCAAAATCTCCAATACCAATTTTGGCAACGCAGAAAAGTTGCTTCCGTGGATCGCTTATGGCAAAATTTCGTAAAAGATATCGCAACTTCAGAGAAGCATACACAATATCCTCTCCCTTTACTTCATCGTAATTAAATCCGTAGAATGTATCCTCCGGTTTGTGGAAAAAGAGCCTGTTTTCCGGAATATCACTGCTTTCGCTGTCGTGAAGGTACAATCGAGACCAATTTTCGAGTGTCCATCTCTTGTGAAGAGAAAAGCTGAAACCGTTTTCAAATTGAATTTCGCTGAAATTGTTGAGCGATCCAAGTGCCTTATCATAGCGCACATACGATGCTTTGCGATACAGACCTTTTGTGGGATACAACATATTATCCAAATTATCAAAGAGAAGCTGTAAACCAATGCCTGAACTGGTTTTCTCAAATTCCAGATTTGCAGTACGATAATCAAATACAAGTGAGAACATTCCAAGTTTTGTGTCATCAAAGAAACCGCTTTCAAGACGAAAATTCCAGTACCTATTTTCTATATTCTCGGTATCATCATAAAGATAGAGATGGAGAAGATTGTTCCAGTTGGAGTTAAAAATTCGATCAGTACTGAAACGGACTCCATATTGCCGTTCAACGCCAAATCTCACATACAATTGGATGAGATGGCCCTTGCCGAATACATTATCATGCCCAATTGAAACAAAAGCGGAAGCTCCCTGCTGAGTTGCATACTGAGCGCCTGCCTCTATGATCCCGAAGGGCTTTTCGGATACGTTGAACAGGACATCCACTGTACCATTACTGAGCGGCTCTACTGTAAAATTTACTAGGTTAAAATAATTTGTGCCATAGATTCGCTGAATATCTTTTTCAATACTAAAAATATTGAACATATCGCCGGGATACGTCTGAACTTCCCGTAAAATAACGTTCTCGTTAGTAATTGCATTACCTTTGATCTTCACATCATCTATAAGCCCCTCAGTTAGTTCTATCTCTATCTCATCAGAGGATATATTGGTTTTGACTATTTCTATAAGCAGGTAACCTTTCTTTATGTAGTAATCTTCAACGTGTTTCTCAATCTCATATAGATAATGCAAAGAATCGATCTCGCTTGTGCTTAAAAGTTCCTCGTCTGAAAATAGAGAGTTGCCATGAATAATTATTTTTTTGCCTTCTATCGGAATAAGTGGTTTCTCATCATCATAATAATATGTATTTGGTTTTACAATACTCAGAATTGAGTCTATATGAGAATATGTTTCATAGTATCCGAGAGTCAGCAATTCTTTGAATCGTGAGAACTCAGTATTCTTTATATGCTTTGTGGAAGGTCTGATGACGATATCTGCCTGTGTGAGTTCATCTTTAATTTTTGAGAACATCATTATATTGATGAGCTGGTTCGTAAAGCTTGTGATATTTGTGAGGTCAGTATCTGTTGCCAGGTAATTGGTGGCATTCGAAGCGATGATGATATCCGCTCCCATATCGCGCATACTGCTGATAGGAAGGTTATTGGTTATTCCTCCATCCACATAAAAGGTCGAATCTATCAAAGTGGGATACAGCAAAAAGGGTACGGTCATGCTTGCCTGAACAACCTGCGGAAGTTCCCCTCTGGTGAAGATGTGATTTTCTCCATTTTTGATATTTGTTGTCGAAATAAAGAGCGGAGTTTTCAGATTAAGAAAATTACCTCTGCACAGGTAATTTGCTCGTGTAAAAAAATAATCGAGCTGGCTGACTATCTCCTGTGTATTTCCCAGGGAATTAGGAAATTTCAGTTCCCAGTCCTGAAATCTCACTCTCAGCACATTCGCTTCATTGATCCTTCGTGAGTAATAATAATACTGTTGCCTGTCAGGATTCGTTGCGATATTCCACTCTGTGTTCTCAATGATCTTTTGCATATCTTCTACTGAAAAGCCCGATGCATAAAATGCTGCGATAAGAGCGCCAAAACTCGTTCCCCCGATAAAATCTATCGGAATGTGATACTCTTCCAAAGCCTTTAACACACCTATATGTGCAATTCCCCTTGCACCGCCGCCGCTCAATACCACTCCAATTATAGGGCGGGAATTTTCTGCACTATAAAGACTCCATGTGCACAAAGTAATTATCAGAAATAAGAATACGATT
>JAGHCS010000116.1 GCA_021160355.1 Candidatus Cloacimonadota bacterium | reverse complement strand
TACAATAACAGTTTGTGTTTGACCGTGAGGAATAGAACCGCTATCAGGGGAAGTAGTAAGAATAATCAGACTATCCATAGTGAGGATTTCAATATTCCATTCAAGATTTTCTGCCTGTGGATCGGTGTTCGTATTAGAGATGTGCAGTTCACCTGAAACAGAGCCAGCTGTGCCTGAAATCATGCCAAGTGTAAGTGAATACGGCTCGACATCGATTTCAGGGGGAGTGAGTTGTGAGAAAGTATTGGGTGTTTGGTTCTCTAATGACCCTGCCATACACAATGAAGCACATAACAACAAAATGGTTATTAAAAAAGTTAGTATTTTTTTCATATGTCCTCCCTGCCTTTAAGCTAATAAAGGTCATCTAATTCAAATATTTCCATTCTTCTCATTTTTGCCTGCCGAACAATGTTAAAACGAAATATTTAATCATAATATGTCAAATTTAATTTTCATAGACTACATTATTAAAATTCTTATTAATTTATTGAAGATACATTAACTAAAATTTATATTTTCTTGACACTCTCCCGGACGGTTTGCCAGTTTTGGTTCAAATGAAAAAATAATTCGGATGGAGGTTCATCGCATGATCAGACTTATCCCTGGTGACACAACCAGAATGCCAATAATGCAAATAGTGTGCTTTTCAGTAGTTTTCCAAACCGCCCGTCCGAGGTTCATATAATATAACATTTTAAATTATAAGCCACGGACGAGCAAATCCGTGGCTTTTTTTGTTCTACCAATTCAAATTTCAATCCATGGATTTAACTTCGAAGAAAAATTATTATGTTAATCAATATATTTTCAAGCAGGTCTTTATGAAAAAATTATATTATTTATGGCAATTCATGAAGGGCAACAGAGCCCTCTACATCATATCCATTGCATCAATTGGAATGGCTACATTTCTTTCATTCTTCTGGCCGATGGTACTTCGGATCACAGTTGACTCAATTATAGGCGGCAAAGCTCTCGAAGCTCAGGGCTGGCTCAAGCCGGTATTCTCGAGTGCTTATGATTTCTTTGGTGGTCGCACCGGACTCGCGGGTAAACTTTGGATATGCAGTATTTTTCTCATCGCTATTACTTTGATAAGAGGAGTATTTCTCTATTTCAAAGGAAAGTGGTCTGCAGTTGCATCAGAATCAATTGCGCAGCATATTCGGGATAGAGTGTATGATCATCTCCAGCTTCTTCCTTATGATTATCATGTAAAATCGAAAACAGGTGATCTTATACAACGCTGCACTTCGGATGTGGAGACTGTACGAAGATTTCTTGCGATACAGTTCGTCGAAGTGGGAAGAGCATTATTCATGGTCGGATTTGCTCTTTCATTTATGCTGCCGATGAGTGTCCCCATGACCCTAGTTTCTATGGCGCTTATTCCTTTTATCTTCGGATTTGCAGTGATTTTCTTTTTAAAAGTGAAAAAAGCATTTCAACTTTCAGATGAATCAGAAGGGAGAATGTCCACAGTGCTGCAGGAGAATCTTTCCGGCGTGAGAGTAGTACGCGCATTTGCACGCCAGGCACATGAAATAGGTAAGTTTGATGACAAAAATAGTGAATACCGCGATCTTACCTATAGATTGATCTGGCTTCTGGCATGGTACTGGTCGATTTCAGATTTTCTTTCCCTCATCCAGATCGCAGCCGTGCTTATTCTTGGAACGTTCTGGGCTGCACAAGGAATAATTTCTCTTGGTACACTTCTCGCGTTCTCTACATTTGTGGGTATGATGCTCTGGCCTATCAGGCAGATGGGTAGAGTGCTCACAGATATGGGTAAGACAATGGTTTCCGTCGGTCGTATTCATGAGATCCTTGATGAGCCGACTGAAGAATTTCATGAAGATATTGAAATCTCAGTTAAAGGAAAGATAGAGTTTAATGATGTCAGCTTCGAATACGAAACCGGAAAACCGGTCTTGAAGAACATATCTTTTACAGTCGAGCCCGGGCAGACCGTTGCCATTCTCGGCCCCACAGGCTCCGGTAAATCTTCTCTCGTACACCTCCTTCCACGTTTGTATGATTATACGAGCGGTTCCATTAAAATAGATGGATCGGAGCTCAAGGATATAGATAAGCATGCTATTCGAAAAAATGTCGGGCTCGTGCTTCAGGAACCCTTCCTGTTTTCCCGTACACTCAAAGAGAATATAGGTATGAGCAGAATTGATTGTGAAGACGACGAGGTATTCAACGCAGCGCAAATCGCATCAGTTCACGATGTCATCATGGATTTCCAGAGCGGGTATGAAACTGCAGTTGGTGAGCGCGGTGTCACATTATCAGGTGGTCAGAAGCAGAGAATTGCTATGGCAAGAACTTTGGTCATGAACACACCGATATTGATATTCGATGACTCGCTTAGTGCGGTAGATACGGAAACAGATGCTGCAATAAGAACTCATCTTAGTAAGAGAGAAAAGAAGGCAACGACCTTCATAATCTCCCATCGTCTGACCACACTTGCTGAGGCGGATATCATACTCGTACTCGAGCATGGAAAACTCGTTCAGAAGGGCTCGCATGAAGAGTTAGTGAGCCAGGAAGGATTGTACAGACGCGTCTGGATGATCCAGAATTCTCTGGAAGAAGAGCTGGAAACAGAACTTAAAAATAATAATGTAAAAACCGGTGTTGATAACAAGAAAATTTCTTTGGAAACAGCATAAAAATGGAAATTCATTAAAGTATGTAGGATAAGAAAATGAGTATATTTAAAGAACAGGAATATACAAAGAGATTCGATTTCTCTCTCTGGAAAAAGTTATATAGATTCATCAAGCCATATAAGAAGAGAATGCTGGTTCTCGCTGTGTTTATGCTTTCACTTGCAGGTGTCGATGTGATACTTCCGCTAATGAGCAAATATGCGATCGATCATTTTGTCGTTCCGCAGCAAACTCATGGTATAGTGGGATTCGGTGTTGTCTATTTTGTATTCATACTGGTGCAAAGTATGAACATATACTTCTTTATTGCAATTGCAGGAAAGATCGAAATGGGTATCTCGTATGATATTCGCAAGAAAGGATTCGAGCATCTGCAGGAGTTATCTTTCAACTATTATGATAAAACTCCAGTGGGCTGGATCATGACGAGAATGACATCGGACAGCACACGCCTTGGCGAGTTCATTTCCTGGGGTTTAGTTGATATGGTATGGGGCGTGTCTCTAATGCTTGGTATTGTATTCGTGATGCTCTTCATGCAATGGAAGCTGGCGCTCATCACCCTTACTGTAGTTCCGGTACTTGTGATGATAAGTTTATATTTCCAGAAGAAAATTCTCAAAGCATATAGACGAGTCAGAAAGATAAATTCTCAGATAACCGGGGCATTCAGCGAAGGCATCACAGGAGCAAAAACGACAAAAACACTTGTTCGTGAAGAAGAGAATCTGCTTGAATTCCAGGAGATCACAACCAAAATGAACCGTTCATCAGTTCGGGCTGCGATATTCTCTTCACTTTATCTGCCCGTCGTGCTTACACTTGGAAGCATTGGAACGGGGCTCGTGCTCTGGAGAGGTGGCAATGGTGTTCTGCTTGGGACAATATCCTATGGAACGCTTGTCGCATTTATCTCATATACAGTTCAATTTTTTGAACCGCTTCGAGAGCTTTCACGCGTGTTTGCAGAGCTGCAAAATGCACAGGCATCGGCAGAAAGAATTTTTTCTATGATCGACGAGAAGCCAAATATTCAGGACACACCTGAAATTATAGAAAAATATGGAGATATAACTGAATGCAAAAAAGAGAACTGGCCTTGCATCGAAGGAAATATCCAATTCAAGGAGGTATCTTTTGGCTACAAAGAAGGCGAATACGTGCTCGATAATTTCAATCTTGAAGTACAAGCTGGTGAAACGATCGCACTTGTTGGCGAAACAGGTTCAGGCAAAAGCACGATCGTCAATCTCGCATGCAGGTTTTATGAACCGACAAAAGGCGTTGTGCTCATCGATGGCGTTGATTATAGGAAAAGATCGTTGTTGTGGTTACATTCAAATCTTGGATATGTGCTGCAAACTCCGCACCTTTTCAGCGGTACTATCAAGGAGAATATTGCCTATGGACGACTCGATGCAAGCGAACAGGAGATAGTAGAAGCAGCAAAACTGGTCAATGCTCACGAGTTTATATCGAATCTTGAAAAGGGCTATGATTCTGAAGTAGGAGAAGGTGGCGGTTTGCTCTCTACGGGTGAGAAGCAGCTCATATCTTTCGCACGGGCAATTCTGACCGATCCGAAAATATTCGTGCTCGATGAAGCAACATCTTCGGTCGATACGGAAACCGAAAAGAAAATTCAAGATGCAATTCACAAAGTGCTTGCAGACAGAACGAGTTTCATTATTGCGCACCGTCTTTCGACCATTCGATCTGCGGATAGAATTCTTGTCATTCAAAAGGGCAACATTACAGAGTACGGTACTCATCGAGAACTCATCAAACAAAGGGGCTACTATTACCGGCTCTATTCGAACCAGTTCATGGAAGAGCGAGAATCAGAGCTACTGACAGCCTAGGATACATCATGCAAATATTGAGAGCTGACAACATTGCATTTCAGTACGACACGCAGCAGGACATGCTCTTTGAAAATGTGTCCTTTTCCGTGTACGAAAAGAGCAGGATCGGACTGATTGGAAAAAATGGCTGCGGTAAATCGACTCTTGTTGATATATTGAGAAAAAGAATTAATCCGGTCGAAGGTTCCATTTATCATAAATCGGAGCTTTCGATCGGGTACCTTCCACAGGAATTGAACCTGCCAGAAGAAGAATCCTGCATCTCTCTTCTGTGGGATAGCAAACCAACTCTGGCTCAATTAAAGAACAAAATAGATCATATTGAAGATTTTACACCGGAGCAGGTAAGCTCTATACTTTCTCAATTTGAAAGAAATAGAGGATATGATTTTGAAATCGCTATTGAGAAGATCACGACCCGCTTTGGTTTTGATGAGAACATGCTCCACAGAAAGATATCTTCTTTAAGCGGAGGAGAACAAACCCGTCTTGCGCTTTGCAGCATATTGCTTAAGAATCCCGAAGTGCTTCTCCTTGATGAGCCCACTAATCATTTAGATATAGATGCGCTCACATGGCTGGAGAATTTTCTCAATGAGATCAAGATACCGTATATCATCATCAGCCATGACAGGCATATTCTTGATTCATGCGCTAATTCAATCCTTGAACTCTCCTCAACAGGGGTAAGAACCTATTCCGGTAATTATTCTTTTTATAAACAGGAAAAAGATCAGGAACTTCATAGAAAGATTCACACATATGAAGAGCAGAAAAAGAAGATAAAAAAACTGAAATCCGCAGCTCAAAAAAGAACTCAGTGGGCTTACAAACATCAAGCAGAAACCGGCTCTGAAGGCTACGCTCCCGTATATGAGTGTATCAGTAATCTGGCAAAAAATGCAATGGTGCAAGCGAAAAATCTGCAAAGAAGATTGGAAAGAAAGATTGCTGAAGCTGAAGCGGATAAGCCCTTTATTGAAAAAAAGAGATCCTTTCATTTCGAGACCGAATCCATCAAAAGCAGGCGAGTACTGGAAGTCGAACATCTTACAAAAAATTTTGGTTCAAAGGATGTGCTCGATAACCTCGATTTACATATTGAGACCGGAGAACGGTTGGCATTAATCGGGAAAAACGGAAGCGGTAAATCAACATTACTCAAAATCTTAACATATCATCTTGATGGATACCAAGGCAAGGTGAGTTGGTCACCTCAAGCAAAAATAGGGTATTACTCCCAGGATTATGAAAATCTGAACTTTCAAAATTCAGTTCTTGAAGAAGTAATTCAGGGAGATAATAAAATCCAGACCTTTGCAAGAACAGTGTTGGGATGTCTGAACATTTCAGAAAAACTGATCAATCAACCAGTTAAAACATTGAGCATCGGCGAAAGAAGCAAAGTAGCCCTGGCAAAACTGATCGTGTCCGAATCTAATGTACTTGTTCTCGACGAACCAACAAACCATCTTGAAATTGCAGCACGGGAAGCGCTTGAAGATGCTTTGGAATCCTATAATGGAACAGTAATTTTCGCGACGCATGATAGATATCTTGTAGATAAAATAGCTGATAGAGTAATCAATTTGGACTGAATAAGATAAGGAGTTCAGCATATGAAAAAAAGAATGAAAGATTTTCTCAGAGAAAAGCAAGCACGGCAAAACCTGAAAAAATCAAAGAAAGTTCGAATCTCCAAAAAAGGATCGAGTAGGGTGTCCAGTTTCAAGAAAGGGCATATTAAAAAAGGATAAATGAAATGTTAAACGGAGTTGATAAAAGAAGCATGTCGCCAAAATTCTTTATATTGACATTAAAACAGTTCACTCAAGATGAACATAAAGATTTGAATGACCTTAGGTCATTGCGAACAAAAATTTGGGGAGCGCCTATGAAAAAGGTTATCTATTTGCTAATTCTGATACTTATCATTCCGATGAGTCTCAGTGCAAAATTAACGCTGCACGTTCCAAAATTGAATCCAACTCCAACGATTGATGGAAAGATCGAAACAGGCGAGTGGGATGGTGCAGCAGTTGTTGAAACATTCTATCAAACTTCACCGGGAGACAATACAGAACCATCGGAAAAAACGATCGGCTATCTTGCGTATGACGATGAGTTTCTCTACTGCGGTGTGCATTGTTTTTATGATGATCCGGAGAAAATCAGATTATTCCATTGCATTCGTGATAAGATTTATTATACGGACAGGATATTTCTGTACATTGATACATTTTTTTCAAATGCAAAGGCATACTATTTCGGCACAAACGCTTTCGGCGAGCAGGCAGACGGCATCGTGCTCGATGATATCGATACGTCGATAGATATCCACTACGATTCTTTTGGCGCTGTCACCGAAGATGGCTACACTGTCGAGATGAAGATACCGCTCAAGAATATCAAATACAAGAGTGGAAAGAATGTGCAATGGGGTTTTTTCCTGAAGCGTCATATCGAGGAACGGAAAGAAGAGATAAGCGCCACGCCGATCGACAGGAATGGTCAGAATTTCTATGATAATTATGGCATTCTTATTTTTGAAGAATTGCCGACCAATCAGAACTTGAAATTGATCCCCTCATTTCTGATGAGTTATACTAATGACGAGGATAAAATTGCGGGAACTCATCAGGTCAAAAGAACATGTGAGCCGGAACTGAATGTCTTCTATGAACCGAATTCCAATCTTACGACAACCATGACACTGAATCCGGATTTCAGTACGATCGAAGCAGATGCTATTGATATAGATGTAAACACAAGATTTCCTACCTTCTATCCAGAGAAAAGACCGTTCTTCATTGAAAGTACAAATCCGTTCAGAACGCCGATAACGATCTATCACACCAGAAAGATCGTGGATCCGATCTTTGGCACAAAGTTTTCCGGCGCATTCGGGAACAACTACCTGTTCGGGCTCGGTGCAATTGATGAGAATACTGATGGGGCGCGCTTCATCGATGGATATAAGGGCTCTGCGAATGCTTATTTTGGTTTTCTGACCTATGATAACAAAGCACGCAGCGGGAATGCCTTTATTCGAAGTGCACTTGCAGTGCGAAGATTCAAGGAATATTATAATCTTGTCGGTGATGTAGACGGCTCAGTTCATCTTCTGAAAAACCTCAGCGGATACCTGCAGCTTGTCGGCTCGGCAGATCAAACGCTGGATAAGACCTGGCATAAAGGATTCGGCTACTTCGGGGAGCTGACTCATGACTCAGAAAATTTCTTCGTGAACCTGGAACTGAAAGCGATATCAAAAAACTTCAAGGCGGATATGGGTTTTATTCCAGAGAACGATATTCAGTTCTTAGAAAGTCACGGCGAGTGGCATAAGCAGGCTTCAAAAGATGATCAATTTGTCAGATTGTTCGAGATCGGGTATGATGCGAATGTCAAATACGATATTGATTTTACCAAACTGAAAGAGCACTACTTGAAGCCCTATACCGGCGTGATCCTTAACAACAAAATGGAGTTCTGGACAGGGGTGGAATTCCAGATGGTGCACTATGCCGAAAAAAATAATTACTTGTACACACCTTGGTTTTCTTTCGAAACCTATCCCTGTGATTTCTTTGTGGCTGATATTGATATTGTCGGCGGAAAGTATATGTGGTTTGATGTAAATGATCCCCGTGTCGAGCAGTTCAGGAAGTACAAGCTCTTCCTCAATCTGAGACCTACCAACAAAGTTGATATCGACATACGAAGTGAATACCAGGAAATGCACAGTATCTATCATGCACAGGTGCATCAGGTTACGTTGAAATATCAGTTCAATAAGCAGTTCTGGATAAGAGGTATTTTACAGTACAGTTACTCTGATGTGTCAGTCGATGATAGAAGTTGTAGTGCGCTGAATATTTATCCGCTCTTTGTGTATAATCCTTATGCTAATATTGCGGTGTATGCCGGCGTCACTTCTCTTGAGCAAAAAGATAAGGAGCACGAT
>JAGHCS010000127.1 GCA_021160355.1 Candidatus Cloacimonadota bacterium | reverse complement strand
TGGTAAAAGAAAAAATTGCTATGTCAATGTCTAAGTTAGGCTTAAAACCAGTATTATTTCATAACTTATTAGCTGGTTATTCCCCAAGGGAAATTTTGCTCACTTCTCAGTTAGGTTTTTTATTATATTAACGAATTCTGATTTATAAAAAATCGGAGGAGACGGTATGAAAAAACTTATTGGATTAATGATCGTGGCTTTGTTCATTACCACATTTGCTTTTGCAACAAATCAAACAAGTGGAAAAATGACACAAGGTACACCTTCAAACTTTGAATTACACCCGAACTATACTCCTGGCGAACAGCTTCACAGAGTTGGACCGAAAAATGCAGATCCTTATCGTGATGCCCCAGAACCAGAAGGCGTTCAGCTTTTATATTGGGAGAACTTCGAAACCGAAGATGATATTTGGTATTATGACAATCTTTCATATTACTGGGTCATTCCTGATGAAGCTTCTGAGTTTGGTACTCGCTTTACCGCTTTTAGATCTGGCGATCTTGTAGGTGCGTGGTTCTATTGGTATACAGGAAACGGTGGAAATGCTGAAGTCCACGTCTATGCTGACGATGGTACAGGATATCCGGGTGCAGGTTTAGGCAGTGTCTCTGTAACACCAGTACTTAACGATTGGAATTACGTTGACCTTTCAACGCTTGCAATCTCTGTTGATCCTTCTGCGGACTTCTTTATCACTTATAGTGTAGAAGCCGGCGACACATTAAGCATTCTTTCAGATGATGGTGCAACCACAAATAATCGTGCACTTGAAGTACTTCCCACAGTAAAAGATTGGACCTATATGATTAACGATTGGGGTGCAGACTATGAATGGTGCCTTGAAGCAATTATCGAACACGATACTGACCCCTGGGTTCCTGAAATTGCTGGTCGTTGGCAGTTAGTTGATACAGATTATAACAGCCCCACACATTCATGGTGGATCGCTGATGAACCTCTTTATCAAGGATACAACTGGATCACTTCTGAACCCTTCACCATTTCAGACGAATATGCTTTGGTTCAAGTGGATTATGCCTATAGAAGCAGTCTTCCTGAAGCAGTGTATTCAGATGAATACTGGTCATTCTACATTGGAAACACAGCCGATGGTATTGATTGGCATGCATCAACATGGAATGCTTATAACGCTGGCACTTCATGGTATGCTGGCGATGAAGTAACTCACGAATACGGTACAAGTGCAATTTATTATTTGTACACACCAGATATCGATCTTACAACTGCTTGTGAAGCTACATTGACCTGTATGCTTGATTATGATACAGAAGCACCGGGCGGAGAAGATCCTCCATTTAATGGCTGGGATGTCGCAAATGTTCAGATATCCACAGATGGTTGGGCAACCAAGGGATTCCTTGAAGATCCTTCAAATCCCTATAATGTAACTGTTGCATTTGCCGGATGGGCAAATACCTCAGATCCTGCAGACACATTGAGCTATCCCGGATGGGGTGGTCCAAGTCCTGCTGGTTGGTTTGCTGGAACTTTCGATCTTGATGCGTATCTTGGCGAAACAGTACAGATCCGCTTCGCTCTTGCATCAGATCCTTATACAGTAGCTCAGGGATTCTGGGTTGATAATCTTGATATTACTGCAGATGGTTCTGTCATATTCTCTGATTATGATGAAACTAACTTGATCCCTGCCCCTCCAGTTGTTGTTCTTGAAGAGCTTGAATATCTGGATACTTATACTGATGAAGATTGGTACGTCACCAGTGCATATGATATTTCAATGTACGCAGGCGAGGAAGTTATCCTTAAAATGAAAGCTACCCTTGCAGACGATGCTGGATCCGGAGAAGGTTTCTGGTTTGATGATATCCAGATCACTGGAGCAAATCTTCCTGTTCATGATATGGCTGCAATGTTCAACGTAATGCCATATGGTGCAACTGAAGGTTGGGATTACAGCCCGGGTATCGTTTATGGAAACTTCGGAACAACTATAGAAGGTCCACAGCTTAGAATGGATAACCTTGATTACGGAACCACACCATTTGATTATTACAACAACAATCCAACAGCCATTGGCTATGGTGAATTTGATATGGCTTGGCTCACTCAACTGGCAGCGCTCCCGGGTGCTGGCTGGTATGATTTCTGCGGTTGGACAGAAGTTGGTGGCGACGAAGATCCTACTAATGATTCTACATATTTCTATGGTGTTGAAGTATATCCCACAGGTTGGGCTGAATTCGGTAATAACTCCAGAGTATGGGATGAAACATACTATACTTCCGGTTATTGCGGAAACTGGTTTGACATCTTTAGTGGTGCCAGAATGACCTCCTTTGATATCTATTCAGTCTGGACCCAAGTTATTAACTACGGTGCGACTGGTGATGTTGATACCTGGACAGTTGAAATCTTTGAAGCTATTAATGATCTTACCCCCGGAGCAAGCCTATTTTATGGTTCATTCGATTGTACAGGCATTGACGGTGATGACTTTGGTTGGGTTGAATTCGTTCTACCTACTCCATTGCATATTACAGGTAATGTCATAGTTATGATCGGTGGTGATTGGGTTGATGGTTCTCCTGGTGTTGATGCCAGCTACTTCCCTGTATTCGATAACATGGTACGTCAGTATCTTGGAGTCGGTGCATACTACGGACATAGTGTGTATGGTACCGAAGGCGATCCCTCAGATTGGGGACACTCCTCAGGTGATCGTTTTGTCAACATCTATGGTGAAGTTGATGTCGCAAATGATCCTAACGTGAACAGTGAAGCAAGTTATCTCAAGCAATGCTTGCCCAATCCTGTCACTAACAATGCTACAATCAGCTACCACATTAAGGGCTCACCTATGAACAATGCAGAGATCAAGATCTATAACGTTCTTGGTCAGCTTGTTGATACAATTCAGGGTGAAGATGGCGAAGCTATCTGGAATCCTGGTGATGCACCTAATGGTGTCTACTTCTACAAAGTTTCATCTGACGACTTCACTTCAGTGAAGAAGATGATCCTTATGAGATAATAGATTACAAATATAGCCCTATCCCGTTCATGCGGGATGGGGCTTTTTTTTTATAAGACATATGAAAAAAACTGATGTAGAAATTACATGTAAAATTCAATCTCTTGTCTACTTGACAGCTTTTTTAATTATAATTAATCCGTTATTTATTACTGCACAAAAACTCCTCTTTTTTTCAACCAAAATCTTAGCACAACAGATACTCATACTCGTTATGATTGCGGTGTACCTTATCACTGCTCAATATAAGAAAATCAAACTTACTTTTCCTGTCATTATCATAACTCTTTATCTCATATATCTGGTCTTACGCACTTTGGTTCAACCGGTTGCTGCATTCGGATTCCAGCAATTATATTATCTTTTTCCCTACATTTTGCTTTTCGCAATACTATCTCAGCTGCATTTAAACATCAACGAAAAGTTCTTCATCAGTAATAGCTTCCTTATAAGTTTTATTCTATCAATCATATTCGGAGTATTTTTGCAAAATAAGTACTCCACTTTTTCAAATTTTTCTCGACTGCAATTATCCTGGGCAAATGCCAACTATCTTGCAAGTTATCTTCTTATTACATTAGGATTTATTCTGTATACATGGAGAACTGCAAAAAAGAAATGGGTTCAAGTCACGGCATTAACCAGCGTGATACTCGTTCTCCTGTTTTTGCTTTGGACTCAATCCAGAGGAGGAATGCTCAGTCTCATGGTTGTGGTTCTCGTTTTGTACATCATATATGCAATAAAAAAATGCAAAATATCACACATAATTATTTCTTTTGCGATTTTAATACTTCTATTTTTAAGCTTCAATTTTGTTTTTAGAACCATACGTCCTCAGACAATTACATTTCGTGAGCGCGTCTACAAAGCAAATGCTGAGTATATTAAGCACAACTGGTTATTTGGAAGCGGATTAGGAACTTTCGTACATGAATTTCCTCAATATAGGTTTACTGATTATAAACTACTTGGTCAGGAAGACATGATATCTCATGCTCATAATGAATTTATTGAGATCTGGGCAGAAACAGGAATTATCGGGCTTGCTTTATACATTATTTTTCTTATTGCTTTGATCGGAGAATATAAAAGAAGCATACATACAAGGAGTAGATTTTTTACTCATATTTCTGCATTTTCAATTGTACTTCTTCTCATTCATAATTTATTCTCTATCACGATGCGAATCCCTTCTATTCTTATTTATTTCTTCATATTAGCAGGATTTTTATCAATTGATTTTTCAAAAGAACCGGAAAGGAAAACTTACTCTATATCAAAATATATTTTGATTGTATTTGCTTGCATCTTAATGATATGTATATTCAGACAGTTCCGAATCGTACAGGGATTATCACATTTTACT
>JAGHCS010000047.1 GCA_021160355.1 Candidatus Cloacimonadota bacterium | reverse complement strand
TGTTTTATCTGATATCACCGAACGCAAGCAGACGGAGGAAGCACTGAAAGAAAGCGAAAAAGAATACCGCACCTTAGTTGAATCTATAGAAGAAGGAATAGTTAATGTAGATATTAATGAAACATTTACTTATGCAAATCAGGCAGCAGTTGATATTTTCGGTTATTCAAAAGATGAAATGATTGGAAAGAACTTAAAGGAATTAACATCACCGGAAATGTTTCAACAACTTATCAAAGAAACTTCATTAAGAGAAAAGGGAGAATCAAATAGATATGAACTTGTTATAAAAAGAGAAAATGGAGAACAAAGAATTATTGCAGTAACATCAACTCCTCGGGTAACCGAAAATGGAGTATTTCAAGGTTCTTTTGGAATATTCCATGATATCACCGAACGCAAACAGGCAGAGGAGATTTTAAACCAAGAACTTCGTAAGCGAAAAATACTCCAAGATGTAGCTTTAAGTCTTCTTGAAACAGATTTAAAAAAATCTATTAAAACTTCTTTAAATGCAATTAGGATTGGCTTAGATCTTCCCAAAGCAATGCTAAGAATTAGAGTTGATCCTAATAATGACTGGCAAATTGTAGATTATGGAGAAAATTTGCTCGGGAATGAATCGGTTTTACCTACAAACATAAGAGGTGTAGATACAATACTGGCTTATGAAAAAAAAGAGATCTCCGTAGTTAATGATGTTCGTAAAAAATATTGGTATGAAAAACATAAAGATATTTGGGAAAAAACAAAAACACTTGCCTATCTCAGCATACCTTGTATAGATTATGCTGGTGATGTTAAAGGAATTCTTTACCTTCATGATGATAAAGTGCGTGTTTGGAGTGATGATGATAAAAACATTGGTAGGGCAGTAGCAGCAGAATTGGCTTCAATAATAGAGCGCAAGCAAGCAGAGGAAGAACTAAAGATCAGTAGAGAACGCTTAAAAATAGCAAATTCAGTTTTACGTCACGACATTGCAAATGACATTGTAGTAATAGATAGCGCTCTTAATATATATCGGGATGAGGGTGATGAAACTATGCTTGATGAGATCAAGAAACGGGTTGAGAAAAGTTTAAGTACAATTCAAAGACAACGTGACCAGGAACGGTTCATAGATTCTCATGCAGCTCTCGATGAATATGATATGGAAAAAGTAGCAAACGGTGTTATTAATAATTATCCTGACATAGAGATCAATGTTACGGGTACTGGTAAAGCTTATGCTGATAATGCTGTCTATTCAGTATTTGAGAATATAATTAGTAATGCAATAAAGCATGGCAAAACTACAAAAATGGATATTGATATTAGTTCTGATGAAGAGTTTTGCATAATAAAATTCGTCGATTATGGCATTGGTATTCCGAATAAAATTAAAGATGAGATATTTGATGAAGGTTTCCAGTACGGTGAAACAGGTCATACAGGTATTGGATTGTATATTGTGCAGAAAACTATTGATGAATATGATGGATTTGTCACTGTTGAGGATAATAAACCGAATGGAGCAGCATTTGTAATCCGTTTGAGGAAAATTATTGAGAGATAGGAGAGCGAAGAGTGAAGAGTAAAAAGAGAAAAGTGAAGAGAGAAGACGAACTCAAAGAAAAACTCAAGTGTAAAAAAGAGATCTCAATCCCTCGAAAGCATATCCTCACGGAATTGGGGAAGGGAATCCGGTATTTGCGCTTATGTGTGTAACTTCAATGAGAAAGACCGCTTTCATTTTACGGAATTACTAATTCGGTCGATTCGGGAAATCGATCCTTCAATTGAAATATTTATAGTATGAGTCCACTCTAAAAAGTTCAATTTAAGAAATATAGAAACCGTTGAAACGGTTAACTCACTTTTTTGTTTCATTAACCACCAACTTAAGTTGGTGGTTAATAAGAAGATAGTAACTTTAAACCGATTCATCGGTTTCCAAATATTTGAATATTTTCATAACATATTTCTAATTATACCCTTTTTATAGTAAGCTCATAGTATGGAATGGTAAGGGCTACAAATTTCCTACTCTTGTGCGAATACCAAGGTTGATTTTCTTTTGAACCATTGCGAAGATTTCTGCTGTTAAGCGAAGAAGCCGAAATTCCGTAAAGTTCATACACACCTCCCGGCTTAAGCCGTACTCGTCTTGATAAAGGAGAATTATGTTAGATGTTGATTTATCGGTTTATAAAAAAATAAAAATAATTCCCCTCTCGAGAGGGGTGACCCGATTTATCGGGACGGGGTGTGTTATTTAGGTCGAACCGTTGCGAAGGATGCCTGCGGCAACCATTCGCAAGGTTCTTGGTTAAAACTCTGTTCCGCTTGAAAAATTGAAATTATTGATCTTCATTGCAGGAACAAGGAAGCCACCACCAAAGAAAGCACTTGCGATCTCAGCAGTATCTCCTATCTCTTCTATGTTTGAGAAAATATTGATGACACTATCAGTATAGCGCATATTCTTCAGAGGTTTAGTTATTTTACCATTCTCTACCATAAAAAATCCGTCTCGCGTCATACCTGTAATTAGCAATGACATGGGATCAATAATATTTGAATAATGGAAATGAGTAACCAGTACGCCTTTTTCGGTATTCTTGATCATTTTCTCGACCGAGCTTTTCCCAGTTTCAAATCTCATTGCAAAAGGATATGCTGCCTGTGTTGGTAATGGGATTGCATGTCCGTTATTCTCGACACCTGTCTCTTTTGCAATCCACCTATTCGTTGTAAAACCTTTTGGAATACCTTTGTGAATAAGCGTCATTGGTTTCACCGGCATTCCCTCAAAATCAAAGGACTGCGAGCCGATAATTGGATTATAGGGATCTTCAAAAACATTGAGTTTTTCCGAAAATACTTTTTTATTTAATCCATCTTTAAGAAAAGTTGTACCTTCGATATAATCCATGCCGTTAAATCCTCTCCACAAAAGGAAAAGTACGAATTCTGCTACTGCTGCCGGTTCCATAATTACTGAATATTTACCGGGTTTTAAGCTTTCTGGGTACTTACTCATGAGAGCTTTTTCAACAGCGATATTTCCTGCTTTTTCCACATCAATTTGCTGTACATCCTTTTTTATGATCTCATGCCAACCCGATGCTGCACCATCCATTGCAGTGATGCTGAATTCTGCATTTGTAGAGATGTCGTATGCAAAAAGTCCTTTGCTGTTTGCAAGTGCAATTTCAGAAGTGGAATTGGAGAATATTCCGGATCCTTCAAGATTATTTTTTTTGCATATATTTACTGCTTTTGTAATACTTTCAGCACGTTGCTGTGGTGAAAATTCATCTGTAGCTTTATAGAAATTATCCACTTTTTTGTATTCCTGCTGTTGAGGAAGCGGGAGCAGTTTATCATTGTCTCTTTGCAATTTTGTCGCATCGATTGCAGACTGCAAAGTATAATGAAGTGAATCATTATCTAATTTATTTGTGGTTGCGGTTGCCGTTTTTTTGCCCATAATCGTGCGTATCCTGAGATGATATGATGTATCGCTTACATTCTGGTGAATATAGTTATCTGCATAACGTGTCAGCGCACTTTTATTTTTAAAAATCAGAACCTCAGTTTCAACTTCCTTGGAAAGGGAACAGATTTTTTGGGCAAACTCGCGCATTTCTGATAAACTATTCTTACTCATATGAACTCCTGAAATTATTATTCGAATGTTTTTTCATCGTTGGTTATGTTTGTGTCAAGACTTTCATGTCCTGCCACGATTTTGTTGACACAGAGTGAAGTACCTATGATAAATATTCAAGAATATTTATATAGAGGTTTTAAATGCCAGTAACAGTCGTATTGGGAGCATTATGGGGAGATGAAGCAAAGGCAAAGATCGTGGATGCACTTGCCGAAAACATGGATGCAATTGTGCGCTTTCAGGGTGGTTGCAATGCCGGACATACAGTTGTCCATGGTGATACCACATATAAGTTCCATATAATTCCGGTCGGTATTCTCTATCCGGACATGATATGTATTATCGGAAATGGAGTTGTAATTAATCTTGAAAGATTATTAGAAGAAATCCAGGATGTCGAATCAAAGGGGATTTATCTTGCAGATAGATTTTTCATAAGCTCCCAGGCACATATTACACTTCCTATCCAGACCTATCTTGATGAGCTTGGTGAGAAGCTGAGCGGAAACCAAGCAATTGGAACGACAAAATCAGGCATTGGACCTACATATTCTGACAAAGCAGCACGCCTGGGACTCCGTATGGGTGATCTGCTTGATAAAGAATATCTCAAATACAGATTATCAAACCTGATCAACAATAAAAAGGATCTGCTGGGCTCATGGCTGGAAAATATCAGTTTGGAAGATTCTGTAGAAATGCTTTATGAGATTGGAATTCAATTAAAATCCTTTATCAGCAACACTCCATATATGATAAACAATATGATCAAAGAAAATAAAGATATCTTGTTTGAAGGTGCTCAGGGCACACTACTCGATATCGATTTCGGAACATATCCATTCGTAACATCTTCAAATTCAACCATTGGCGGAGCTTTGATTGGTACAGGTATTAATCCAAGAAGTATCCATAAAATAATTGGAGTCATGAAGGCATATTTTACCCGCGTGGGCAACGGACCTTTCCCAACAGAATTACATGATGAGATAGGGGAATATATACGTGAAAAAGGACATGAATACGGCACCACAACCGGACGTCCCCGCAGATGCGGCTGGTTTGATGCTGTTGCAGCGAGATTTTCTGCAATGCTGAATGGTTTTGATGAAATCGCTCTCACACTACTCGATGTCTATTCCGGTCTGGACACGATCGAGATATGCACCGGCTACACTTTAGGTGGATTGGAAATGGATGAATATCCTGTTGACACACGACTCCTACAAAAAGTTCAACCTTCATATATTTCTCTTCCGGGATGGAAAGAGGATATTTCCTCAGTTAAAAATTTCGATGATCTACCCGAAAATGCACGTGATTTTATTCGCACGATAGAAGATCTGCTTGGTATACCAATCAAAATAATCTCAGTTGGCGCAAAACGCAGCCAGACTATATTTAGATGAATCCTGCATGAGCATTCTCTGTCAAAATCTCACTTTTAACTATTCTAAGAGAAAATCCAATTCTCGGCTTTTTGAAGAGTTCGGATTCGAGCTGAATAACAATGAAACAAAATGCATCTATGGTGGAACCGGTTCAGGGAAAACAACCCTATTCAACTTATTATTCGGAGAAATGAAGCCCAATAAAGGAAAAATCCTCATAGATAATGTTCCATTAAACAAAGATAAAAAGCTGTTCGATAAAGTTGCATTTCTGTTCCAGGAACTGGAAAAACAATTTGTTTTTCCCTCGATCCGGGATGAATATAATTTTTTAATCAACCATAGTAACGAAAATGCTATCACGCAAAATATCAATGAGTTATGCAAAATATTTAATGTAAAAATTGAAGCATTCTTTCATAAGGATATATATGAATTATCCCGTGGTGAACTTAGATTACTTCAAGTCATTTTTTCCTTTTCCGCAGAGACAAAATATCTAATTCTGGATGAACCAGCTGATCATCTTGAGAAAATACTTCGTGAGAAATTATTCGATCTCATCAAATCAACTAATAATAAGGGAATACTCATTTTGACCAAATATCATAAGTTGTACGAAACTGTAGCTGATGAAAGTATTCCTATTAACGCAAAGTATGCTTGAGGTTTTTTTATGAAAAAGCTATTTATACCCTTGATAATAATTTTTATGAGTTCAATACTCAACGCAGGTGTTCAGGAGGAGTTTGATTTTGCAAAGAAAATGTATGACGACACACTGTACGAGGAAGCAATAGGAAAATTCCAGAATATTATTCAAAAATATCCCACATCAACTCTTGCTGAAGAAGCACAATTTTTTCTTGGTAATTCTTATATGGAGCTTGAACAATACGTGAATGCTTCCTTTGCATACAAGCGTCTTCTTGAAGATCATCCCCAGACAACACTCTATCCTCAGACCGAATTCAATCTTGCAGAAAGCCTCTTCGAAAGTAAGAATTATTTTGAATCAGCACAGTTTTACCAAGACCTGATCTATAACTATCCACAAAGTCCATTTGCACTTCAGTCGCTTGATAAAATCATTATTGCGTTGAAGAATGCAGGTATGTATAATGAAGCTATTCTCATATCAATGGATATTATAGAAAGCTTTACCGGGAAAGCACAAATACCGGGAATCCTGCTCTCGCTTTCATCTGTATATCAACTCCACAATATGCCTGATGAATATGAACAAACCCTTTTGAAAATTGTGGATATGTATCCCCAATCTGACGAGAAATGGGAAGCAATTCAGGAATTATCACAATATTATTACAATAATGAAATGCCTCAAGAAGCCCTGCAATTACTGGAAAATGGGCTCACAGAGACTATTCCACGTCAATATGAACAGTCATTACTGCTGCTGTATGCAGAACTCCTTGATAGAAGCGGAGATCAACAAAATGCACTCGAACAATATAAGGAATTTTACAGAAAATTCGACACCTACACACAAAGAGATGAAATAGCTGACAGAATTGCATCCTTAGAATTTGCACTCACTCAATACAAAAATTCAGCTCTCACCTGTAATGAGTTCTATAAGCACTTCCCTTCAAGCTCATATACGCCGCATATTCAATATCTTCAGGCAGGTGCAGAATTTTATCTCAAAGATTATACTCAGGCATTGACGGTTCTCGACAATATAAATTTTGATAAAACAACTTTAGAAATTCAAAAAGATATATATCATCTCTATGCA
>JAGHCS010000207.1 GCA_021160355.1 Candidatus Cloacimonadota bacterium | reverse complement strand
GAATATTACTAATACGATTATAAAGAAATAGGATATGAATATAATAGCTGAAAGCATTGTCACACTGAGGTTCTTTATCTCGGCGTAATGGAATGAAGTCGGATCGAAGTGCGACAGATCCTTCTCCGCCCACTGGCGGATCTGCGTTCTATTTTATTAATCCAGTTTCAAATGCCGACTTCATCCCGGCTTGAACTTTGTAATTAATCGTTGTCTGTTAGGGCTTGAACAAATTCCTGGGTAGTTCTGACAACCCTTTTTGCAAGAGAATCATTCAGGGAAGCGCATATCTTTGCACAGATAGTCACGTCATCCTTTAAAAACTGGAGGAGTTCATAAAAGGGGAAACGAGCAATCTCGACATCCTCAAGAGCTTTCACATACGCAGTCCGCTGAATAGGAATAATAAAGTTTATCTCACCAAAGGTTTCACCTGTATAGAGGGTAGTTATACGCTTTTCTTTTTTTTCTTCATCAATAAAACAAATAGAGACCGAGCCCTTTGATATCACAAAAATATCACGATTCTTATCCCGTTCTTCCAGAATAAAAGAGCCGGATTTATAGAACTCCTTTTTTGCAATCTTCTCTACCAGTTTGAGCTCCTGAGTATTGAGATACTTGAGGAGTTCATTGTCGTTTTCTCGCAGGAAAATATTCATGTAAAAATAGGCGAAAAAGAGGGGATTGAGAATGATCGCAATCCCCGGTAGATATTTTTTTATTTAAAACTATTAACTGTATGGGCGGATAGTTTGTTTAATTCCTGAACCTGCATTTTTGAATATGTCTGATCTTCGGAGGAATATATAATATCTTTGATCTCACTCACGTCCATGATTGCATTCCGATAATACTGCTCAGAAAGTAATTCCTGGTCGGATATATTTGGAAGATCATGCAGGAGGGCATTCACGACAGATTTATTTGCAAGAATAGATGTAATTTGTGAACCGGTAAAATTATTCATAATAAGATATGAAGCATTTTCTAGTCCTCGGATCCATCCGCCAAATTGGATCAGAATAACAGAATCAAAATTTTCAAGATTATAAAGCTCGTCTGTTACATCGCTTTCATATTCTTCGATTTTGGTTTCAACTTTTTTCCAATCATTATCATCAAGAAGGATCTTAAGCGAGTCAGACAGCTTGAGAAATTCATCACTGACATTCAATATTTCGGCATAATTCACAAGCTCTTTTGTGATATCAAGCAATGTGTCTTTATTCTTAGCTTTAACGGCAATGAGTGCATCTGCAACATCTGCTCCGAGATCAAAGGCAACCTGGGGAAGTGTTTTGGGATCAGGTTTCACCCTGTTTTTCAATACACTATTAAAGTTCACGCCTTCGAGGGTCGCTAGATCACTCAGGATCATAGAAAATGGAACATGCTGAGTGTGATAGATCTTTACGATTACTTCACCTTCAGACGGCTCCTGCTTCGGTGCCTTCTCTTTTTTGGTACAGCCAACTATTGCAATAAGTACAATGAGTACTATACAAATTACTTTTTTCATTCGTCCTCCACATTCATACATAAAAAATTAGCTTCAGTTTTATAAATTAGGAATATTATAAAATTGCTGTCAACAATTCTATAGAAATGTAGTAATTATTTAAATCTGAACCTGATGATGAAGTAGGTGAGAATGTTGATAAGAAATCCATAAAGAAATGCAATTACTACATTTGTATTGTAAGTATTATACGTTTTTCCAAAGATTATTTTTTTGCTGCTCAGGAAGTGATTTTTGGGATTATTAAGAAATCTTCCGTCGATCCTGGACACCGCAATATTGATGTCTTCATTAATATATTGGTCGGGATCGTTGTTGATAAGAAGTTTGGCTTTTTTATTGCGCACTCCTTTTATTTCCTTATTGAATTCGGGAATAGAAATTTCATTATTCGATTTTTGCTGAAAGAGAACATCCTCACGGCTATTGAGATTTGCGAGTTTTCTTTTGTAGAAATTTAATTTTGCCTGAGCAGTAAACAACCCCTCGAATAACCACCTGGAGGGCATTACATGGCAGAACTCGGGTATGACTGATTCAGGGTTTACTTTTACGGTGCGGTTCATTTTTTCGAATTCAATTACCGCACCTGCGAATATCATTTGAGGGATAAGTACAATTGGAAGAATATTGATCATTGCCTTCTTGTCTTTGAGAACTGCGGATGCAAGAAGTCCAATCGAAAAACCAATAAAAGCGGAAAGGACCAGGTAGCCCACATACACGAAAAACACTCCGCGTATTTCAAGGATAACACTGGAGACTGCAAAATATATCACTGCCTGGAAAAAGGCAAAAATAGCGAGGGTGAGATTTTTTACCAGCAGGAAAAGACTGCATTTGATACGTAATTTCTTTTCTCGTATGAGAATGCGTTTTTCGGAAAAGATTTCATCCAAACTGTTTGAAAGACCGAGAAAAATAAAAACAATGATCGAGATAAATATGAAAATTTTCATATTGAGATTGGATGCAAAAGAATAGCTCTGTTCAGGCGGGGAGTAGCGCAAAATAATTGAAATGAGGATCGCAAGAACTGGCGCTGCAAGAAATGTTACAATAAGGTTCGACTTATTCTTTAATTTATTTAGTATATTGCGCGCAAAAAGATAGTAAAATTGCGAGATGTATTCCCGAAGAGAAGTCCTTTTATTAGAAATAGTTTTTTTGTTGACCGCTTCATCAGCTTCATCAGAATCGCTCTGACTCTTTCTCTTCATCAACTCGAATAGCTGGTATTTCTCAAATTTTGCTTTCCAATGACTGGGAGGAAATTTTCTGAGTTCCTGCCGGGCTCCTCCAAGGGAACTTGAGCGTTTATAGACAAAATTTCCTTCTGAATCAAGAAGAGGGCATTGCAGGATATCAAAGAGATATTCAGCCATTTTCAGTTCTTTTTTCCTTAAAAGATTTCCCAGTCCATAGCTGATCTTCTCGAGTTCGTCATTAAAATAGTTGAACACTTCCTCGGTATTTCCAAAGAACACTTCTGTGCCCTGCTGGTCGATCAGAAGAACCTTATCGAATTTCTGGAAAATATCGGGATTGGGTTGATGTATTGTGGCAATGATTATCTTACCCTGCTCCTTAAGCTCATTGAGGATGTCAGTAATTTTCTCGGAATCCTTTGACGAGAGTCCTGATGTGGGCTCATCCAGAATAATGATAAGGGGTTCTGCAAGAAGCTCAAGAGCAATATTGAGACGTTTGCGTTCACCCCCGCTGAGCTTTTTATCCATTATGGAGCCGACCACAAGGTCTCTTTTTTCGGACAATCCGATCTGCACGAGAATGTTGTCGATCTTCTTTATGAGTTCTCTGGAATCTCTGATATGGGGAAGGCGCAGCTTGCCGCAATAAAAGAGATTTTCGTACACGGTTAGATTATTGAAAAGCAGGTCGTCCTGGGGTACATAACCGATATATTTCTGGAAATAAGTGTAATTCTTAAAAAAATCAAAATCATTTATATAGATAGAAGCAGTGTCGGGAATGATCTCACCGATCAAACATTTGAGAAGGGTTGTTTTACCGCTTCCGCTTGCACCGAGGATGGAAAGAAATTCTCCGCGTTTGACATAAAAATTGATCTCGTCCAATGCAATTTTGTTGTCGTCTTTAAAGGTGTAATGCAGGTTGTTCACCTCCAGTTTGACAACTTCCAGCTCAACCTTATGAATATCAAAAAATTTATTAAATCGGATGGTAATTTTACCGATTGTGACAACATCCCGTGCGAGCTCAAATTCCTTTTCTTTATCCAGCGGCTGATGATTAAGATATATCTGTGGAGTTTTTATTAAGGGCGAGATAAAATAATCATTATCCCTACGTGAAATTTTAATAATCGCATTGGGTGACTTATGCTCATTCATTCGGAAAAAGTCTTCATAACTCTCAAGGAAAAGTGTATCAAAGCGTCGTTCGTCACGTGTGAAAGTGAGTTTTTCAGTGAGGATATCAAGTGGGGAGAGCTCTATAACATCGTTAATAATAAAACGGTCTGTAATGATCACATCATAAAGAGAATTTTTAGCGAGGAGGGTTTTATTCTGAATGATCTTTCCGTCAAAGACCTCGATCTTAAGCTTATTCTTTTCCTGTGTGAAATCGACATCAAAACTCTCTTTTGTATATTTGATGACTTTTGCGACTTCCTCGACTTTGTTATGATAAAGCTTCAAAATATCTTGGTACGACACTTCCACAGCGTTTTCATTAGTGTGATTTTTCAGTATGATGGTTTCATCTTTTTGCAGCTTCATGAGCACGTTTTTATTCAGTGCCTGCGAGCCGATCCTGTACAAGCCATCAACATAACTGCCTACCAGCACGAGGTCTTCAATGATCAAAACAAGGATCTTGTACGGAGTATGATTATCATCTCTGAGAAGGATATCACAATGAGGACTTTCCCCGAGAAGAAGAAAATTCATGAAGAGATTTTTTTCGATATTGATCAGGAATTCCTGCAAACTGAGATCGATAGAGTCGTGCTCTCCCTCGATAAGGTCAATGATCTGTGAATATGTCCGGATGTCGATCTCCAGCAATTCCACAACTTCAAGAATATCAAGCCGATCCATAACAGAGAAATCGTCATTGATATGTGCAATAAGCAGCAGGTTCATGAGCAGTGTTATTTTATCAGGGAATCGCAGATCGTTCTTTATAATATTGATCGCCTGCTTGAGAGGGAGTGGGTTTTCAATCAGACGCTGAATGTGGTGAATGTGTATCTCTTCCTGCCGGAAAGTGGTTTTGATTATATTATATATTTTTTCTATATCATTTTTGGAAAGCTCCTTTTTATTAAAGCGGATAAGGGTAAGATATAATGCTACAACTGCGTTGATAATATCATCGATATTTATCATAGGAGCTTTTTTTGTCATAGGATTTCCTTATCTGGGCATTGGATATTTTCTTTCACAACTGCTTTGGTAGGGGAGCGGGTTTTTAATGTCAAATTTTTCGGAAATACAAAGCACACCAGACTCACGCAAAGCCCGCCCGTCTTCATTTCATTCCGCCGTAGCAGGCATAGGTTACAGAGGAATATTCAATTTTTAATTCTTCTTTTTGGAGTGCATCGAGCGTCTCGATGCTGAGGATGTATTATTAAAAGACGATGGGGTCATCAACTCCAAATAAGAAAAGCATGTCATTCCTGCGGAAGCAGAAATTCAGTATTTTGTCTGTGCTAACATTTTGGAGTAACTTACAATTCATTTGATTTTTTATTTTTTATTGTCCGAATCAGTTCCCAACCGTTGCGAAGGTTTGCAACCGTTCGAAAGGTTTATTTATGCAAATTACTTATCACAAGCACTGCATCTTGTGACAAGGTAACTCTTTAATTTATTTTCTGGATCAGTTTCTATCAGCTTCATCTGCGTTCTATTCTTTTTCTTGCTTGAATATTTTAGAGTAAATTCAATTATAAAT
>JAGHCS010000012.1 GCA_021160355.1 Candidatus Cloacimonadota bacterium | reverse complement strand
TTTTGATACTTATCAGAAAGATGCTGATAAAATTCGTCGAGGAAATATGATGGCTCGTGCCCGGATGTGCACACTCTACGACCTTGCCGCAAAGGAACATGCTCTGGTTCTTGGAACAAGTAATAAAACCGAACTTTATCTTGGCTATGTTACTCAATTTGGCGATGCTGCCTGCGCTTTTGAACCACTCGGACACCTTTATAAAACTGAAGTTTGGAAACTTGCTGAAATGATGGGAGTTCCCGAGAATATCGTTAAGAAGATCCCTACTGCCGATCTATGGGAAGATCAAACCGACGAAGAAGAACTCGGGCTTTCCTACAACGATGCTGACGAAATCCTCTATGCTCTTTATGAAAAAACGTTGCCACATGAAGAATTACTCTCACGGGGATTTACAGAAGAGCAAATCCTACACATTGTCTCAATTGTTGAGAGAAACCGGTTCAAGCAATCAATCCCTCCAAATCCTGAAACCTATACAACCTCATAAGAAAGACAATATATGAAAACCTATTTTGGAATATTTCCACCCAAACGCTGCCAGATCTGTAAAAAACATAAAGCCACGCGCAAATGCCCAAAAACTCATCGGCAAATCTGCTTTCACTGCTGTAATGAAATTCGTATCAAGATGAAGTGTCCGCAAGACTGCAAATACGCTCTTAAAAGCGCTCAGGACAAAAACTCTCTTCAGTTGAACAACTACTCGGAATCTATCTCAGAACAGCAGGAGCTCCTTGATCTTCATCTTAAGAAATGGATTAAGACCGAGAATCCTCTCTTTGAAAACAATACGCCAAAATTATATTCCAAAACTGAGACGGGAAAAAAGAAGATCGATTCTTTTCTGAAAAAACATGAACAAGCATTAAAAGGTGCATTATCCTATAATTATGTTCGAGAACAACTTGGCATTCCACTTCAAAAGAAAGCTTATGAAACTCACGAGGATGCTGCAAACCGTTTTATGAAATTAGTTGTTAATTTTGACCACGAAGATACACTTACGCTCCTTGTTCATCATGAAGTATATAAAGACAAGGATTTCACGCTGAATTACCTGAAAAGAAATCTCGCAAACAAGGCATTCAAGTCCATAAGAGGATACGATCTTATCAGTTCTGCGCTGAGTAAAGAGCAGGATCAGGCAATTGTGGAATTCGAGATCAATGGAAAATATTCACTTTCGCTTATTCTAAAAAGAATAAATAGTCACTGGTTAATCAAAGAAAAGATATTTGGCGAATCGGGCATGGTTCTCTCGGAGAGTGAATTTATCCAGCGAATTGCCTATAAATACGCACAGCAACATTTTGATAAAGCGTATAATGATCTGAAGAAATACCTGCAGGTTTTCCCTGATTCTGCTGATCTTCACTATTATTTTGGAATTTATTATTCGACAAAAGGCAAAGTGGAAAAAGCGAAAGAATATTTCTTTCATTCTATGGAATTGGATCCGGAATTCATCGAAGCAAAATATAACTACGCATTCCTCTTTCAGGCAGAAGGAGATATACAGAAATGCCGTGTGTTGTATGAAGAGATCCTCGAAAAAAAAGAGGAAAAGAAGACCCTTAATAATCTTGCGGTTATATATGAACAGGACGGACAGCTCGAACAAGCGCTTGTACTCCTAAAAAAAGCTCTGGAACTTGATCCCGATTTCGAACTGGCACAGAAGAATTTAGAAAGAATCAATGAGAAAAAGAACGCTCCTCAAAACCCTGACGAAAGTAACGAAGCACCTCCTTCAGAATAAGCCGATCAATTCTGTTACAGAAATAAAGATCACCCGTCTGTGCAACCAGCGATGCAGACAGTGCAATATCCACGAAGACCGCACAGGTAAGCCATACATGGATTTTGCAGAATATCGTGTAATTGCGCGAAAGCTGAAAAAATATGGAAGTCTTGTCGGCATGATCAGCGGAGGTGAACCGCTTTTACATCCGGATATAATAGACATTCTTGATCATGCGCGAACTGTTTTCCCACTTTCTGTTTCACTCGTTTCAGGACTTTATTTTGATTATGATAAGATCGAAAATGTGATCGACTTCTGCCTGAAAAACGGCATCAACATCCAAACCTCTATGGATGGACTTGGCGGAAATGGAGATTATCTGCGAGGTGTAAAAGATCATGCAAATATTGTGCTGGGTAATATGAAAAAAATCTCAGCGCGTAAAATGGAGCTCTGTTCATCTTCCTTTACCTATGTGAACTGTGTGCTTAGTGCAAAAAATCTCTATCAGGTTCCTGAAATAATAAAAGCCAGCAAAGATGCTGGCTGGGAAGTGACGATCGGTGTGTATCACTCACTTCTGGATACAACAAAAGAAGATGACGAAATGAAGATCACCGATGCAGTTGCTCTACAAAAAACAATTTATTTTCTGAAAGACAATCCTTCGATACTCAATCTCAATAGTTTTATTGAGGGAATACCACGGATTATCAATAATGATTTCCCTGATTTCTGCCCCTTTGTCGATGGGAAGAGAACTGCCACACGACTCACCATTCTGCATAACGGGGAAGTACATTTATGCAAGGGTGATGCAATTGGAAATCTGCTCCTGCAGGATCTTGATAGGATCATGAACAGCTCACAGTATCATCATCTTCTTGATGAATATGCATCATGCGATGGATGCTGGAGTAG
>JAGHCS010000139.1 GCA_021160355.1 Candidatus Cloacimonadota bacterium | reverse complement strand
TTTCTAATCATATTGGCAGGATGCGCTGCAAAAGTAAAAATGCTGGCACCACCTTCGCAGGCACCGACTTTACGATATGTCATGCCGGAAGGAAAGCCATTCACCTATACTGTTTCAACAGGTTTTAATCAGTCCATCAGCATGATGGGCGTTCCAATCAAAACAACTGTGTTGAAGGATATGACCGTCACCTTTTATCAACTCGCCTTTGCACAGGAAGCCTATCAATTGCAGGGCGTGATCAATGATATATCAATGAAGATCACCGCACCGGGAACGAACTTGACTCCAAACCTGAGCCAGATCCCGGGCAAGACCTTTGAGATGACTGTGACGAATACCGGTGAAGAGATTGGAGTCATGGGTGCGGATAAACTCACTTACTCACTTGGCGAGGAAGGTGAGCGAAATATGGAAAATGATTTTGAAAAATTCTTCCCCGACTTGCCTGTAGATCCGTTGAATCCCGGTGACACCTGGACTACTACTGACACTGTTCTTGTCGATGCCGAAGGAATGGCAACAACGATCGTGACAAAAACCGATAATACACTCGAAGGATATGAACTGATAAATGGACATGACTGCGCTAAGATAACCGGCACATATACAAGTACCATTACAGGAAGCGGCACCAAAAACGGTTCAGATATGGAAACGACTTTGGAAATAGCAGGGAAGGAAACTCTTTATTTTGATTATAAAATGGGAGTGCTCGTGCTGCAAAAATCGTCCGGAAACGGAGGTGGGGACATTAAGATCTCAGGAGAAAAGGAGATGACCCTGCCTATGTCCCAGACAGTGACGAATAAATTGGAGTTGGTGGAATAACCAATTGAGATACTACATAAATTAAAGCCCGATCACAATTGGTCGGGCTTTTGTGAGTAAAAAACAATTTCAGATCATCTTAGGAGAAGCAGCTTATTTGAAATAACATTATCACTTGTCTCGATCCTGTAGAGATAGATGCCGTTTGGAGCGAGATTGCCGTCAAAAC
Source organism: Candidatus Cloacimonadota bacterium (assembly GCA_021160355.1). Classification (GTDB taxonomy): domain Bacteria; phylum Cloacimonadota; class Cloacimonadia; order JGIOTU-2; family JGIOTU-2; genus Celaenobacter. The sequence goes on along the minus strand of JAGHCS010000139.1, from coordinate 5,407 downwards.
GGGTGCCGTCCCACACTACTGAATTTTGATTTCCCTGGATGTGGAGCTCATTCACAAGCTGACCTTTGGTGTTATATATCTGCACAACCAGTCCTGCATTCTGCTTATGTGTAAATGAGATCGTCGTGGCATTCTTCATAGGATTAGGGAAGTTTTTTATCTGCGATTGCTGCTGGGGATCATCCACGCTTATTCCTCCTCCATCTGCTAAGTAAATAAAACGTGCGTTCACGTCTGTCATTTTAGTCGACACGAGCTGGTTCGATCTATTGATCTCATACACTCCAGAAGCATTGGTAACAAGGATATTTCCATTTCCGAGTTCGTACACGCCGCGCAATCCAGACACAACATCGAAATAGCCCACATACACGCCTGTGTTGGTATATTCGTAACAGCCACTCGGTGTGCTGAATCCTGCCACAAGAATATTACCCGAAGCTACCTCTGCAATTTGTTCAGGAAAGTGCATTCCGGTAACTAAATCATTGAGATATGTGCCGGAAGCATCATAGCGGTGAATCGCATTACTTGAGCTGGTAGAAACAAGGTAATCGTTCTCATGAGTTCGATATAAAACACAGAACGGACTATCCATTCCTCCTGCTCCGATTGCTATAAAGTTGCCGACATAGTTTCCAGTTGCATCAAATTCTGCAATTGCATCAGCATTTGTGCCGGAAGCACTCGTCACCAAAATGTTACCGTCAGCTTTTACACCCCAACCGCGCACATTGTCTATAATGGCAGTATTCGGACCTCCGGCAGGCGCAAACCAACCTAAGAATGTTCCATTCAGATCATACTCAATCAATCCGTCTTTCAACTGGTCAGAGACCAGGATGCTGTGCCCGTCCGGATGCAAAGCGGCAGCAATAGGGGTGGCAAGGTTTGTCGGGTCCGAAGGGACAAAATTTGCATCATAAAGATTGCCTGTGTCAGGATAAAAAGCCATGACCCGGTCTCCGCCGGAATCTGGAATGAGCAAAAGACCTCCGGCAGGAATATCCCGTATAGTACGGACTTCCGAAGATGTTGTATGAGAATTCGTATCAATTCCCATTTCTTCGTTGAATTCTGCAGAATTGTCTGCAAAGGTAAATGCCGTAAAAGATAACATGAGTATAAGCATTAAAACTTTTTTCATACATTCTCCTTATGTGTTTAATTTTTTTGCGTCATCATTTTGCATAATACAAAATGGACGAAATGGTTGTTGAACAAATTTGTAAGTTAATACCAATTTTTACCTTTCAAAGAAATTAACAAAATATCATTATAAAAATTCAATCAACTCAATTTCAATGACAATGGTGTTTATACTAACTCTCAGAGCAAAATGCTTTACAAACAATCCCTGATAATAGAGGATTAGTTGTCAAGGGAAAACATAAAAGGGGAATATGAGTACAAAATATTTACAAAGCAGTAAGTGTGATACAAGATATCGTATATTTTATTGACAATATATTGGGGGGTACTACAATAATTTTATGAAGAAATTTGTGATCATTACTATGCTTCTTTTACTTCTGCTTTCATTGATTTTGCTTGCATCACCAATAGATGTGGAGCTGCTAAAGGAAGCACAATTCTATGAAAAACACGATGATGGTTCAGTCCGGTGTACACTATGCCCAAATAGATGCTGGCTGCCAGAGGGTGTTACAGGATTGTGTCGTGTCCGTCAGAATATAAACGGCACATTATATTCTCTCGTATATAATAAACCGGTATCAGTGAATATCGATCCTATCGAGAAGAAGCCACTCTATCATTTTTACCCGGGCTCGAAAATCCTTTCTCTTGCAACAGTGGGATGCAATCTGCGCTGTAATTTCTGCCAGAATTGGACAATATCACAATCAAATCCAGGCGAAGTACGATCCTATGATGCAACCTCTGAGGAGATTGTCGAACTGGCAAAAGAGTATAAGTGCAAGAGCATTGCTTTCACCTATACAGAACCAACAGTTTTTTACGAATACATGGTCGACATTGCGAAATGTGCACATGAAAACGGCATCAAAACAGTGTGGGTAACCTGCGGATATATTAATGAAGAACCGCTCCGGCAGCTTATTCCGTATCTCGATGCAGCGAACATGGACCTTAAAGGATACTCTGAGGATTTTTACTCGACATATACGACCGGCACACTCGAGCCGGTTCTCAGAACAATCGAGATCTGCAAAGAAGAAGGGCTCTATTTTGAGATAACGAACCTTGTTATCCCGGACGCGAATGATGATCCTGAAATGATAAGTGATATGTGCGTGTGGCTTAAAGAAACGATTGGAACCGAGTACCCGCTTCATTTCTCGAGATTTTCACCTCAGTTCAAACTAACAAATAGACCTCCCACACCGGTTAAAACCCTTGAAATGGCTTATGATATTGCAAAAGAAGTCGGTTTGAAATATGTGTATATCGGGAATGTGGTAACAGCTTCTGAAGATACCTTTTGCCCGAATTGTGGAAAGAAGATCATCGATCGGTATGGTTATAGCATACAGGAAATGCATATTACAGATGGAAAATGTGATTATTGCGGACACGAAATTTTTGGCGAATTTGAGTAATATTTCACATGCGTAAAAAAATTCTCCTGTTCATCACACTGGGAATCAGTTCACTCATTGGTCAAACAGTACTTCTGCGTGAAATGCTCATCGAAGTGCGAGGGAATGAGATCGTCTTTTCAATCTACCTTTCGTTGTGGCTTTTGATGATCGCAGTGGGGAGTCTGCTCGGAAGATACCTCTTGCATAAAAAGAATATCGAAAGATGGATTTCAGCCGGTTTTATGTTGCTTTCGGTTCTTCTGATTTTGCAGTTCTTCGGGATTCGATTATTGGGGAATGTGTTCACGATCATTTCCGGCGAGATGTTCAGCATTGGTAATATGTTTCTGCTTGCACTGATCATTCTCACGTCCGGATGCCTGATCCTCGGTGCATTATTTCCATTGTTATGTACAGCCATTAAGTCGATGAAGGACCCGGTGCATGAAGGATATATTTTTGAAAGTATCGGCATTGTGGTTGGAGGTATACTCTTTGCAGTCGGAATACTTTTTTTAGCCCATATTCAACTGATTGTGTGTATCGGATTACTCAATTGCATCATCCTGTTTCTGATCTTTAAAAGGAAGTACATGTTTATTCCTATCATGATCTTTCTCGTGTTTGCTTTCTTCGCAGAACCGATTTTTATGAATGTCTATGCCCGGAAATATATTCCCCAAACACTTCTCTTCTCACGTGATTCAAAATACGGCAGACTCGATGTGACCGAAGAGCAGGAGCAGATGAATTATTATTGGAACGGGGAACTATTTGCGCATACGGACAATCAAGCATACGCGGCGCAAATGGTGAATTTTGTGATGATGCAGAATCCCAAAGCCCGGCGAGTCCTCCTTGTTGGCGGCATGCTGAACGGATTCATTTCTGAAATAACAAAGTACAAATCCTTAGAATATATCGACTATCTTGAGCTCGATAAAAATATGATCGCCTTTGCGCCACATCATCCTGATGTGCAGTATATTCAGGACGATCCGGTTCATTATTTGCGAACTGTTACGGAGAACTATGACATCATTTTTGTGGATGTGCCGGACCCGACATCTTTACTATTGAATAGGTATTATACATTGCAGTTCTTTGAGCTGACAAGAGAGCATTTCTCAAATGATTCTGCAGTCCTTGCAATCACTTTAAGCAGTGGCACCAATTTTATGACACCGGAGCTGGAGCAACTCAATGCTACGGTGTGGGAAACTTTTTCAGGAGTATTTCAATCCAGGATTGTGATTCCCTCAGTTAAAAATATATTCATCGGAAGCAATACCAATATGCTGACCAATGAAGTACAAGAGTTGCAGGTCCGTTCGGAAAAATACCAGTCGAGATGGTTCAACGATGCGATAATATTCGAGAGATGCAACACACTTCGAATTCAGCAATTCTTCGATGCAATTTCCGGCAGGGGCGAGTTGAATACGATTTCTGATCCTGTTGCATACCTCTCTGCAGTCACGGTTTGGACGAGTATTTTGGATATGAACATTACTTCAACTTTGGCATGGATGAAAGCACATAATGGATTGATCTTTGTGGTAAGTTTACTGCTTATTCTTCTGCTTGCTTTCTGCTCTTCTAAATTGAATATTCAATCTCAAACTCAGATAGATATGCAGATCTTCTTGGTAAGTCTTGTAAATTTTGTAATGCAGCTGGTGCTTCTCAACCTCTTTCAAATGCAGTTTGGAAATATCTATTTCATGGTCTTTTTGTTTACCTCGTTCTTTATGATCGGACTGGCTGCCGGATTTGTACTCCGCAAGAGAGTGCGACTTAATATTTCATTATTATATGTACTCAATATTCTTTTTGCAGGAAGTGTCTGGCTTCTTTTTGATGTGCTTGTGCCCGGAAGTGTATATTTATTTTTCAATATACTTTTTGCCTTTCTTGAAGGGAGCATTCTGGCAAAACTTCTGGATGAGAAGTATAAGAAAGAGAGCATTCAGAGTGGAAGTTCATTCTATTTCTTAGATAGTCTTGGTTCAATGGTAGGGGGGCTGATTATTGGCGTGTTGTTGTTTCCGGTGCTTGGGATAAAAGCCAGTGTTCTTGTTTTAATGTGTTTGCTTGTGGTAAATTTTGTAGTAAGAATATCACCACAAAGGTTGACAAAAGGCACACGTTAAATTGATTTTTGTCATGGAATATTTCACGTGGAATGAAGAGAAGAACGAGCAATTGAAAGAAGAAAGAAGGGTTTCATTCGAAGAAATCATTGTTCAAATTGAAGATAATAAAATCTTAGATATCCTCGAGCGTCCTAATAAAGAAAGATATCCCGATCAGCAGATAATGATCGTTGAATGTAATAGCTATGCCTATTTAGTTCCTTATGTTGAGACAGACGATGAGATATTTCTGAAAACAATAATTCCAAGCCGAAAGGCAACAAAAAAGTATTTAGGTAAATAAGAAGGTTACAATGGATAAATATGAAAAAGAGATTTTAGATTCATTTGAAAAGGGTGAATGGCTTCCCACAGAAGACATACTGCGCAGGAAGAAGGCACTTTCTGAATCTGCCCGTAATACGTTCCTGAAAAATAAGCGGATTAATATTCGTTTGTCTGAAAAAGTGATAAATGAGATAAAAGCTAAATCTCTTGAAGAAGGAATACCATATCAAACATTGATCGCAAGCGTTCTTCATAAATATGTAAAGGGGTGTCTGGTAGAGAAATGATAAATAATTTTTTTCTATTCGGTAAGATGCTATGTGATTATGTTATTTCTTTGTTAACGATCTTCTTTTTTGCTCAAATACGTACATTAGATATGTGTGATGCGAGATATTGATTATTGAGTGATCCAATGAT
>JAGHCS010000039.1 GCA_021160355.1 Candidatus Cloacimonadota bacterium | reverse complement strand
TATTTTACCTATACCATTTACCCAACAAGCATTGTTATAATAAAATTGTTTTATATTAAATCCTTCTTTATAAATTACAGAAACTAGTCTATGTTCATTAATAAGATCTTCAAATACATATATAGGATCTTTCCCTTCTTCCGGTAAAGTTGAGAAAGTCTCTGTATAAGTATGGTAAGTAACGGTAGCATGTATAGTTAATATTGGCACTAAGAAAAATATTACAGCAATAATATAGATAAAACTATTATTTTTCACCTAATCCTCCAATCTTTAAACATGTAAACCTACTAACTTCAACACCTCATTCCACCTTAACCATCTTCCTCACAACCGCAGTGTCCTCAAACTCAAGTGAGTAAAAATACACCCCAGGTGCTGTATCATTTCCATCCATATCCTTCCCGTTCCAGACGATTTCATTGATTGCCCAGAAATGTTCATCAGGTCCATAAAACCTTCGCACCAGCTGACCTCGTGAATTATAGATTGATAAGGTGTATTCTCTCACTCTATCATAATCCAATGATGTAAAAGAAATTGTTGTTTGATCTTTGAAAGGATTAGGAGTGTTCTTAAAGAAGTACAGGTTATTCACCACATTGGTATCCGGATCGACACTGTATCCCTGCCACTCCAATGCGCCCATATCTATTCTACCTCCATATACTCGTGGATTCCCAGCAACATCCAGCCATGGAAGATGCAATCCTGTTGTGTCCGGTGTGCCGGCATCTATGCAGGGAGAGGTATCTGATAAAGCATATGGGAAATCTCCTGTACCCGTAAACTGTGGATCTGCATTGATATTCCCATCCAGCCAATTTACGAAGTTTGCATTGTTTTGGTTCCACACACCATTTTCTCCGTTTTTTATATCATTATACTGGAGATTTAAGGTTGATATTATACCCCAATTGGAAAGATCCCATATTAATATCTCAAAAGGTGTGTCATCCCACATGATATTATTAGAAAAATCTATAGTACCGACCATATCCAATGTTGCAGTGGTCGCTTCGTTATTAGCAAAAGTACAGTTTGAAATAGAAATATATCCATTATCTGTTGATGTTCCACACCCAAAAATACTCATTGCTGGGGTATAGTTATCTATTATAATACAATTATTAATTATATAATAAGGTTCCCAAAAATCCCAGAATGCAATTACCACTAAAATAATCTCATCGTTATTATTACTGCTATTACTAAATATGCAATTATCAATTCTCGTCCATTCAGTAATCCCCATTTTTAAATTTGTAAACGAAAAACCACCGTGTGAATAATTGTTACTAAAAACACAATTCTGTAATTTTGCATTATTCTTATCATGGTGAAGACAACAAACATCATTCGATTCATTGTTATTAAATACAATATTCTTATATAACACTGAATCTGCAAGATATGTATGGATTGCACTCCCATGATTAAAATTCATATCATTAAATTGTAAGTTTTCAAATGTTATTTTATTATTATCACTCCAATTTATTATAGCACTTTCATAACTTTCATTATCTTCAAATGAAATGTTTTTTATTGCTATATTTTCTTTATTATTGTATATCATTAATATATTTTTATAATAAGAATCATCACCAATTATTTTTGTATTCATGTTTTCACCAACAAGAGACGTATTGCTCTTTAACGATATTGGAAACATCTGATCATTGACACTGTTTGAATATGTACCCTCTGCCAGATGAACTATTTTGGGATTCAAACTATCATTTGCGATTCTATAGGTGGCTAATGCGATTGTCTTTAAAGGATCATTTGGTGACAATCCACTATTTGCATCATCACCATCAGGTGCAACATAGATGTCATGATTGATCTCTTCCATCCAGGCATTCTGAATATTAAATGTAAAACCACCCTGATTTAATACTCTAATATATTCAGCATGATATCCCTCTGGTTCTAAAACTGTAAATGTATCAACTATAATTTGTACTTTACATGAATCATACGCATAAATATCTTGCCCTAAACCGGCATGATTGTTATATATATTGCATAAATTATCTGAATCGAAGTAGGGTCTTGCACAATTTATAAACATACCGCCACCAAATCTCGAATAATTTTGTTCTATTTTCACACCTGATAAAGTTATGTTAAATATATTATGGGGAACACCACCAATATATACCCCCCCCCCACCATTTCCAGCAATATTATCTGTTATAACACAATTAATTACATCCAATTCGGTATCATCTGCATACCAGTTCGCTGCTAATATTCCACCACCGTTAGAATCAGTCGTAGGCCATGCTGTCCCTTTTCCATTAGTTACAGTAAACCCTCTAATCACAGCATCTTCATTATTTATTACCTTCACACAGCTTCCCTCTCTGTTTCCATCAATAATTGTTGAATCAATATATGATGGGTTTCCTGTTGTATACTCTAAACTCGTTAACATTATACTTTTCCCGCTAAAATCTACGTTCTCAATGTATCTGCCAGGATATACCAAAACTACGTCTCCATCCGTAGAATTATTGATGCCTTCCTGTATAGATGTATATTGTCCTGATCCATCGATGTCCACTATGATCGTATCTGCTAATATAAAAAAATGCAAGAGCATTACAAATAATATTGTTACTGCTGTTATCTTTTTCATTATGATCCTTCTGTTATAAGGGGTGCACCACAGAGGTGATGCACCCGTCTTGGATTTGCTACTTCATCAACAACATCTTTTTCACAATATCTTTTTCCGAGGTAGTTAATTTGTATAAATAGACTCCATTGGGTACGTTCTTACCATGTTCATCTGTTCCGTCCCACATTACTGCATGAAATCCACTTGATTGTTCATCATCCTTAAGTGTGGTGATGTATTGTCCTCTACAGTTATATACAGATAACTCTATATGTTCTGTGTTCGGTAATGAATATCGTACGGTAACACTATTACTCACAGGATTCGGGAAGTTTATGAGCTTATAATCAATGGAAGTAAAAGAATGTCCTTCATCTTTGAAAGAGACCATATAATAATCCTTTACTTCCTCCACATGAACAGTACCTTGATGCAATTCCATCGCTTTTGGATCATATGTGAAGTAATCAATCACTTTTTTATTTCCTGCTTTATCACCGTAGTACATCTCGAATGTCATGTCACCTGTAGTGCCGTCAAGCATATAGGCGCGAATGTCCATCTCCTCATCAGTTACAATTTCTGCTCCTTTGCATTCATCATCGATATACACTGCTACTTCAAGAGGGAGTTCTTCAGGATCAAGTTCAATATAAATGGGTATGTAGTCAGCTTTTTCTTCAAAATCGAAGTTCTGTGCTTTTTCTCGTTCTTCGGGAGGGTCACCTCCACCAGTATAGCTCCAAACAAAATCTTCATCTTCAAAACATTTTACCACCACACCATCTCCATAATTCAGTGCTCTTCTATCTTGAGGTCTTACCCATGGACTTTCTGGTTCCGGTTCTTCTCTCTGATAAGTCCAGTTTTGAGTTTGAATGAAGTAAATGTTATCTATTGAATTCTCAAAAGCGTCATTGACATCCTGTGTTTCATCAATGAAGTATCCAATCCAGTTTTCATTACCTTCTGCAACAAGGGAAATCTCTGTATCCGGATCTTCAAGAAATCCCGGGACATCAATAGTAATAGGTTCTTCGTTTAACATTTTGAATTTGTATCCCTGTGGACTTGTAAATATGTGCGTTTCATTGTACCATACTGAGCCAGTGTAGTATATTTTATTAATAGTCTGTGGGTAGCCAAGTGGTCTCCAAAAAACTGTATCAAGATATGTTTGGGCAGGATTCATTATTTCATATAGTAAGTATTTAGCCATATCCCCGACATAGTCCTTTGTATCGGTTAATGTATCAATTACAGGATAGCACATCCATCGCCATTCATAACCATATTTAGGCAACTCCCAGTCATCCCATTGGTGTGTAATTGCAGGAAATGCACCCATGTCAGAGGGTGTTCCATCGGTATCGTAGTACAAGGTATCAGGATTACCGGTATCTATACAGGGAGAAAAACCATCTACATCCCATTGCAACGAATAATCACTACTGTCTGGTTCGTTGAATTTTGGATTTTTTGAGATACATCCATCACCTGCGGAACATCCATAATAATCAGGATTATTTTCATCAACATCAGTAAATGTTATATCTAGTGTTGTCCCACTTGAGTTTCTAATTCCAGTTCCAGAATTGTCATATACAATACAGTTTGTAACTACGATGTCACTAAAATAATCATCTACATAAATACCATGACCACCGTTTTCTGTAATTGTACAATTTACTATACTAATTTCAGCGCCTTCACCATCCGATCCATACGCAATAATTCCTGTTCCGTAATTGTCGTAAATCAAATTCTCCTTTATTAGACAAACATCATTAATCTCGTCCAAATTTATTCCAATATCATCAGAACTTTCAGATTGTCCATTGGAAATAGTATTGCTGATAATGGTTATATCATCACAATTATCACAACTTATACCAGTTGCCATTGGATAAGTGGGAGCTTGACAATCAACACTATTTGAATCGATTATATTTGATATAATCTTCACGTCATCTAAATCCCAAACAGTAATTGTACCACCATTCTCAGAAGTATTGTGTTTCAATACATTATTGATTATTGAATCACATGCTGCTATCGCACCACCATATCCACCTCCCCAATCATCCTCTTGTGCACTGCAATAATATATCTCATTTTCGGCAACGACATCTCCAGCAAATGTTCCTCCACCACCACTGTTGTAATCTTCAACCGTGCAATGGTGAATTATATTGTGGTATATATATGATTGTCCTCCAAAAATACCACCACCCCAATTTGCTTTGCAGTAGGATATTGTATTATCTCTTACCATCATATCATCATTGCTTACATATATACCGCCGCCTAGTCCATCATCGCCGTATGTTTCACAATATTCTACTGTATTGTAGGCAATAAGACCCTGTGAATTACACCAAATACCACCGCCATCACCATAAACAGCGCAATAAGTGATCTCATTATGAGTGATCAGGATGTCATCATTAGAATCATTTACATAAATACCTCGTGTGCATTCATTGATTATATTATTATAAATTATTGGTGTGGCACTAGCACAATGTATACCTGCGCACGAATTACAATTTTCAATTGTGAATCCAATTATCCTATCATTTTCATCTTGATCTTCATGAAGATAAAAACCCATTACATTGTTGTTTTGACAATCAATAATACAATTTTCAGGTCCGTTTTCAGATGTTACTACAAGATGCTTTGTACTACCATCCCAAGAAAGATTTCTGTTATTTGCACCTGTATAAGTTCCATTCTTTACAAGAACCGTATCTCCATCACTAGCGGCGTTTATACCAGCTTGAATGGTTGTATAATCACCTCCGCCATTGCAATCTACTACTACCGTATCAGCAAAACATATTGTTGCTGTTAGAAGCAGCAATCCAGTTAATATTACTATCTTCTTCCCCGAAAAATCGGGATGTATTTTTTGTCTTAACATTTTTTGCTCCTTTTGATTTTTACACATTTCTCTTTTGAGTTTTCAAAATATGTATCCCTCAATTTCTTAATCAACCCATGCAGTAGATTTCAGCTCTCATAATCCAAAAACCTCACTATTCCAGGGATGAAGAATAGTAAGGTGGGAGTGAATGAATTTATTTTTTCCAAGATTTCTAAATATACTACAGATGCACTGATGTGCGGTATTGTAATTGCGGGAGAGAATGCAACTCTCATAATAGAAGACAGTTATACAATGCCGGAGGGGGGGGTAAGTCCTCCGCAAATATTTTTCCAACTATATAACGTTGCTTTCATATATATCCTTATATTTGTTTTAATAAAAAATGTATAATTGCTGTCAATATTTTTTATTATGTTTTCATATTTATGATTTTAGAAGTGTAAACGTTGCATAGTCTTTGAAG
>JAGHCS010000153.1 GCA_021160355.1 Candidatus Cloacimonadota bacterium | reverse complement strand
TAATGACGGCATCAAAACTGTTATAGTGTTCGCAGCGATATACGGAGCACAGCGTTTCGGCATGACCAGTTCGCAGCTTATTATTTATTTCGTGCTGGCAAATATTACCTCCTTTATTGGAGCAATTATTTTTGGCTTTGTTGTTGACAGAATTGGTGCAAAACGGACAATATCAATTACATTGCTTATCTGGATCGCAGTGGTTATATGGGCGTTTTTCTGCACGAATGTAACGCAGTTTTACGGAGTCGGGCTCCTGGCAGGTGTTGCGATCGGGTCGTGCCAGTCTGCAAGCAGGTCATTATTTTCACTTCTCACACCCGAAGATAAACATGCAGAATTTTTTGGTTTTTATGCAGTAAGTGGCAAAGCTGCTGCAATTATTGGTCCTTTATTGTATGGATTGCTCGTGCTGATCTTACACAGTCAGCGTTGGGCTATCTTGAGTATTGCACTTTTCTTTGTGGCTGGATTTTTTGTTCTTCAAACTGTGAATGAGGAAAAGGGAATTCAGGTCGCATCGCACATTTTTAGAAAGGAGTAGTCATGTGTGGAATAGTTGGTTATATAGGAAATAAACAAGCGCTTCCAATTGTTATTGAAGGCATCCAGCGTCTGGAATATCGCGGGTATGATTCTTCAGGAATCGCTATCATAAATTCGGATGATGAGCTTGTTATTCACAAAAAAGAAGGCAAGATCGTTGATCTGGAGCAGTCGATTCCAAAAGGAGTGAATTTCGAAGCTCATTTGGGTATTGCACATACACGCTGGGCTACACATGGCGAACCGACAACCCTAAATGCTCATCCTCATATTGATTGCACCGGCAAGATCGCAGTTGTACATAATGGGATTATTGAGAATTATAAAGTCCTTCGAGAGAAACTAGAGCGAGAAGGGCATACCTTCGTAAGTGACACAGATACCGAAGTTATAGCTCATCTTATTGAGCAATTCTATGTCCAATGCAAAGATATGCATACTGCTATTCGCATGATGCTTAAGCAGGTGGAAGGAACTCTCGGTATCGCAGCTATTAATCGGGATATTCCTGATAAACTTTATGCTGCACGCAGGGGAAGTCCACTCATTATCGGTGTGGGGGAAGGGCAGAATTTTATCGCTTCCGATGCTGCTGCATTGGTCGTGCATACCAAAAATGTTATCTATCTTCAGGATGATGAAACTGTAGAGATCTCAGCTAATGATTTCACAATAAAGACAATTGCCGATGACGAGGTGCAGCGCGAGATCATCAAGATCAACTGGGATATTTCCATGATCGATAAAGGTGAGTATGATTTTTTTATGCAGAAAGAGATCTTCGAGCAACCAACTACGATAGCTAATGCTTTCCGTGGCAGAATAATGGATATGTATAACACATCTCGGCTTGGAGGAATTTCCCTTTCCATCGATGAGATGAACAGCATTAGGAATATTTGCATTGTTGCGTGCGGAACCTCGTGGCATGCAGGACTGGTCGGGCAGTATCTTATTGAGGAAATAGCAAAAGTTCCGGTTCGGGTCGAATATGCTTCTGAGTTCAGATACCGTGACCCGATCTTGGGTCCTGAAACTCTTGTGATCGTGATCAGCCAGTCAGGCGAAACAGCAGATACCCTTGCTGCGCTTAGAGAAGCCCGGGCACGTGGCACAAAAGTCATGGGTATCACAAATGTAGTGGGCAGCAGCATTGCTCGTGAAACTGATTTTGGTTCATACATACATGCGGGTGCCGAGATCGGCGTTGCATCCACAAAAGCTTTTACTTCTCAAATAACAGTGCTTTTCCTGCTTGCTCTCTTGCTCGGAAGAATGCGCATTGTATCACCACAGGATGGTGCTCGATATATTAAGGAATTAAAATCAATTCCAGGTAAAGTAAGCGAAATCCTCAGTATGGATAGTGGAATTCGGGCAATCGCAGAAAAGTACAAAAATGCCACGAATGCACTCTATCTTGGCAGAGGTATAAATTTTCCAGTTGCACTCGAAGGTGCATTAAAGCTGAAGGAGATTTCCTATATCCACGCAGAAGGATACCCTGCTGCAGAGATGAAACACGGTCCTATTGCGCTGATCGATGAAAATATGCCGGTTATCGTTGTTGCTCCTGACGATTTTGTGTATGGTAAAATATTGAGTAATATCGAAGAGGTTAAAGCAAGAAAAGGTAAGATCATTGTAATCGCAAATGAACCCAGCAATGGACTTGAAGATCTTGCTGACGACATTATCTTTGTTCCCAGAACACTCCCCGCACTTACCCCGCTTCTGACAGTGATCCCGCTTCAGCTTTTTGCATATCATGTGGCGGTGCAAAGAGGACTCGATGTCGACCAGCCAAGGAATCTGGCAAAGAGCGTAACCGTCGAATAATGTAACATGAATCAGCGGATCGAGAAGTGCAATGCCATTGTACTAAAAGTTACCGAATACAGTAATACCAGCCAAATAATACAGTTTTTTTCTAAGGAATTCGGTCATATCGGAGTGATTGCAAAGGGAACACGCAATCCGAAGAATAAATATTACGGACTTATCCAGCTCCTTGGAAATTATGAGATCGTTTTGTACAAAAAAGATACAACATTATCCTTACTCAAAGAGATATCGCTTATTGATGATCATAATTTGCTTACCTCTGATCTTAATATGACCGCACTTGCGCATGCTGCTGCAGAACTTTATCTCCAACTTATGTTCGAGGAGGATGATTATGAAAAATTTTATATCCTCCTTGTACAGTTTTATGATTTTCTTCCAAAAGTGAATCGTAACTATATCCTCGTTTTCTGGAGATTCCTACTTCGTGTTGCCGGTTTCCTGGGTTTTTCTCTCAGATTCAACCAATGTCAGGTGTGCGGAATGCAAAACAGCGAGCTTTTTCATGGAATTTCCTTTGTTCATAATGGATTTATTT
>JAGHCS010000245.1 GCA_021160355.1 Candidatus Cloacimonadota bacterium | reverse complement strand
CTATTGAACCTTTTAAAATAAAGATGGTCGAGCCTATTAAGATATTGGATAGAGAACAGAGAATTAAAAAGATAAAACAGGCAAAATATAATCTTTTCAATATCAGAGCTGAGGATATTTTCATCGATCTTCTTACTGACAGCGGCACTTCTGCAATGAGTGATTCACAGTGGGCCGGTATCATGCGAGGAGATGAATCTTATGCGGGAAGCAGAAGCTTTATACATTTTGAACAATCAATAAAGAATATCTTTGGTTATGAAAATATTATTCCAACTCATCAGGGACGCGCAGCTGAAGCGATTCTGTTTTCGACTATTATCAAACCTGGCGATTATGTACCGAGCAATATTCACTTCGATACGACCGAAGGAAATATTCGTAATAATGGCGGAATACCGGTCGCATGTGTTATCGATGAAGGATTGGATCCGGCAAGCACCTATCCGTTCAAAGGAAATATCGATATTAATAAACTGCAAAAACTGGTAGACGAAGTCGGTGTGGATAATATTCCAATAGCTATGATCACAATTACCAATAATAGTGGTGGCGGGCAGCCAGTTTCTTTGGAAAATATCAAGCAGGTCTATCATTTTTGGAAAAAACTTAATGTGCCATTTTTTATTGATGCATGCCGCTATGCAGAGAATGCCTATTTCATAAAGATGAGGGAAAAAGGATACGAAAATTCATCAATTAAAGATATTGCAAAAGAAATTTTTGCTCACGCTGATGGTGCTACTATGTCAGCAAAAAAAGATGCACTGGTGAATATCGGCGGATTTATTACCCTCAAGGACAACGAATTAGCCCAAAAACTCATTAGCAAACTCATTATCACAGAAGGCTTTAAAACTTATGGAGGATTATCCGGACGCGATCTCGAAGCTGTAGCGATCGGCTTGCAAGAAGGATTAAACGAAGATTATCTGAAATATAGGATAGAACAAACTGCTTATCTTGGTGAGAGTTTATTAGAGCAGGGCATCCCAATTGTTCGACCTCCAGGCGGTCATGCGATCTATATTGATGCACTCTCTGTGCTTCCTGATATTCCACAAGAAAATTTTCCGGCTCAAGCTCTTGCTATTGCTCTTTATATAGAAGGTGGAATACGCGGAGTTGAGATCGGCAGTTTGATGTTTGCTTATACTGATGAAAAAACAGGAAAAACAATCTATCCAAAACTCGAACTCGTACGTTTGGCAATCCCTCGTCGTGTTTATACAAGAGCACATCTCGACTGTGTTGTCCAGACTGTGAAGAAAGTTATGGATAATAGACATACACTTAAAGGATTACGTATCACGTATGAACCAAAATTGCTTAGACATTTTACTGTCGAGCTTGAAGAAATTTCATAGGAAAAAAATGGGTAAAACAATTATAGAAAAAATAATCCAGCTTCATTCTGATGAAGAAGCAACAGCAGGTAAGATTGTTTGGATGAAGCTTGATGTGCGTACTGCCCGAGATTTTGGCGGCCCTAATGTAGTAAAAAATTTAGAAGAACATTATCCCAATGCAGAATTACCAGACAAAGATAATGTTTTTTTTACTTTCGATACTGTAGCTCCTGCAAAAACAATTCCCTATGCGAACAATCAGCAGATATGCCGTGATTTTGCTCGCAAGAAAGGACTAAAAGTATATGATGTTGATGCTGGCATTGGCACACATCTTCTTATGGAAAAAGGATTTGCAAGACCCGGGAGAACTTTAGTAGGAACAGACAGCCATTTCAATATTCTTGGAGCAGTGAACGCTTTTGGTCAGGGAATGGGTGATCAGGACATTGCATTTGGATTTCGTACTGGTAAAACATGGTTTGAAGTACCCGAAACCATCAAGATCAATCTGAAAGGCACATTTTCGTATCCTGCCACTGGAAAGGACCTTGTGCTCTATATTCTCAAGAGAATCGGCAGCAAGGGTGCGCTTGGCAAATGTATTGAGTATTATGGTGAATGCTTACAGGATCTCACTTTTGCTGATTATATAACTCTATGCAGCATGATGACTGAAATGGGCGGCATTGTTGCATTTCCCAAGCAAAATGCCCAGGTCACTCAATGGCTGAAAGAAAGAACCGGCGAAGATCTGCACTTCATTGTTGCTGATAATGATGCTCATTATAACGAAGAAATTGAAATAGATGTATCTGATTTACAACCTCAGATCGCCTGCCCTCCAAAACCCGATAATGTCAAAACTGTTTCTGAACTTAAAGGATTAAAGGTTGGTTCAGTATTTGTGGGTTCATGCACAAATGGTAGAATTGAGGATATGCGTTATCTTGCAAATATACTGAAAGATAAACATGTTGCAGAAGGAGTTATGCTTCGGATCGTTCCAACTACAAGAGAGGTGTACGGACAGATGCTTAAAGAAGATCTAATAGATATTCTTTTCAATGCTGGAGCTATTGTTTCAAATCCCGGATGCGGCGGCTGTGCATCAGGTCAGATCGGCATGACAGGCAAGGGTGAAGTTCAAATCTCAACATCAAATAGAAATTTCAAAGGCAAGCAAGGTGACGGAGAAACCTATCTTGCAAGCCCGGTAACCGCAGCATTTGCCGCAATAAAAGGGGAGCTATAAATAAAAATATGAAGAACCTGTTTTTATTACTGACACTGGCTATTATCTTGATTTCATGTACACACAAGGATCAGCTCATCGAAATTGAACCTCCGGATCCGTATGATCATGTATATGGAAAATTAAAAACCGGAAAGTCACTTTATTCAATCCTTCTTGATAATGATGTTTCTTATCAGGATGCATATAAGATCACAAAAGAGTTAAATACACTCTATGATTTGAGATACTCTCATCCAAACGATAGTTTTCATCTCAAAATAGATAGCCTCGGAGTTGTTCAGGTTATCGAATATTCACCAAATAAGATTGAAAAGTATATTGTTGCGCGGGATTCAATTGATGAATTTGAAGTATTCCAGGAAAAACTCGTGCTCGAAAAAAATATCCGTTTACTAACGACAATATTGAAATCCTCTCTTTATGAAACACTTGTTGATGGGGGATTAGACCCGCAATTGGTCATGAAGTTCAGTGATATTTTTCAATGGGATATTGATTTTTTTATCGATCCACGTGAAGGTGACACATGCTCTATCATTTATGAAGCTTTTAGTCATGATGGAGAAGTTCTGAAGTATGGGAATATTTTAGGAGCATCCTACCAGGGAAAACTTTATGATCTCACTGCATATTACTATGACAATGGAGGTAAAGTACACGGATATTACACAAGGGACGGAAAGTCCTTCCAAAAAGCATTTCTGCGATCCCCTTTGAATTACTCTTATATCAGCTCATATTTTGGGATGCGCCTCCATCCGATAACAAAGCAGGTTTGGCTTCATAGTGGAGTAGATTATGCCGCTCCTTTAGGTACTCCTGTTGTTAGTTCTGCTGATGGAACAGTTATCCATAAAGGATGGAAGGGTGGACATCCAACACCTCAGGGATACACCGGTGGTTATGGTAACACAGTTATGATCCGCCATACAAATGGTTTTAAAACTCTTTATGGTCATCTCAATGCTTATGTAAAAAATCTCTATGTGGGCAAGCGCGTGCTTCAGGGAGAGGTGATTGGTTACGTTGGTTCAACCGGCTGGTCAACTGGTCCGCACTTACATTACACAATCTATCAGCATGACAGTCCTATTGATCCACTTTCACTTAATAACGTGTCCGGACCTCCTATCCCAAATGAATATATTGATGAATTCATGGATTCTGTTCATAGAGTTGACAAACTTTTTGAAGAATCAAGAAAGACCTTTTTACAATCGATTTTTGGATAAGATGAATATATTGAGTAGAAACAAGCATTTGGGGGATTTAATAAGCAAAAAATTTGACAGTTTATCATTGGAAACACGTTTTATCTATAATGCAAAAAGATTGTAAGATAACTGGTAAAATTTGGCTCATTATTGACCAACAAAGCAACCTCATAAATGACATTGATACTGACATGATCTTTCATAATCAGTACCTTGCAATAACTGATATCAATAAAATGGGTCAATACACTTTTGATAATCTTGATGGATGGAAGGATTTTGCACACAAAGCTGAGAAAGGTGATATCGTAGTTGTTGGGAAAAATTTTGGTGCAGGATCCTCACGGCAACAGGCTGTTGATTGCTTTGCAT
>JAGHCS010000114.1 GCA_021160355.1 Candidatus Cloacimonadota bacterium | reverse complement strand
CATTTTACCTCGATTTGCTAATTTTCATTCAGATCTTCCAATAAGGAGTCATATTCATCTTTTTTTGAATTTATTGTAGAAGGAATTTTGCCCAGGCTCATGACAAGAGCAATTTTAGAATTTCTCGGAACGTCCATTCCATATACCGGCTGACTATAGATCACCTTTCCTTTTTGAATTTCATTTGAATATGAATAATTTATGTTACCTAATTCCAGTCCGCTATTTATGAGACGTATTCGGGCTTCATCAAGTGTCAAATTGTCCAAGGTTGGGATTTTAATGAGTTCCGGACCTTTACTCACAATGACATCGATCGTATAACCCTTTTTTACGACTGTATTAGCTTGCGGTTCCTGTGAAATAATACTTCCATCCAGAACATCAAGGCTATTACGTTCTCCAATTTTATCGATATAAAGCCCCAATTTATAGAGGTCGTGTTTTGCTTTTTTGTAATCTTTATTTGCTAGATCAGGTACTTCAACCTCGTTCCTGTGATGAGTATAAAAATAGAGCACAGTTCGAGAGATTACAAAACCAAGTAAGAAAATAATGAGAAAGCTTACTACAACAAATCCAATCGTTTTTAATGTTTTCATGCGACTTTCCTCAATGCGGAAACAAAGCTTCCATCCATATTATGCTTAAAAGGATAAGTTTTTATATATTTGCCAGATACAAAATTTTTCTCAACAAATTGATCAGATTTAATAAGTGTATAATTTGAATGATTTTTCATAAATTTTTCGATCTGTTTCTCATTTTCATCCGGGTTGATCGTGCAGGTTGAATATACTAAAACACCATTTTTTTTGAGAAGAGAATCTGCTTTCTCGAGGAGTTTTTGTTGCAAAGGGATCAGACTTTTCAGACGATTTTCTGATTGCAAGCGTATGTCCGGTTTTCTCTGCATCACTCCCCAACCTGTGCAGGGTGCATCGATAATGATCTTATCGAACTTCTCTTCGGATTTCAAATATAATACATCTTTCATGACAATATCAATTGAGGAATGCTTCATACGTTTTGTATTTTCTTTGAATTGCATGATACGGCCGGGGTCGTTATCTACGGCAGTTATTTTTGCAGTATCTTTTGTTAAAGAAGCAAGATAGAGCGCTTTTCCTCCGGGCGCTGCACACATATCGAGTATCTTTTCACCTGCTTTTGGATGGAGAAGAAGCACCGGCAGTAACGCACTTTCATTCTGTATGTAATAGTATCCTTTTTTAAAATACTCATCTTCGAGGAAATTGAAGGAAGATTCAACTACTATCATATTGTCAAAATATTTACTTTTGCTGAACTCAACATTTTTTTTGCTGAGATATTTACTGAATTTATCGTAAGAAATTTTATCAGTCTCGATTCGAAGACTAAGTTTTGGAGTTCTGTTGAAATATTTACATAGTGCGATTGTATCGTCTTTACCGAAAATGGATACCCATTTCTTTATCAAATAAGCAGGAAAGGAATATGTCACAGAGATTTCCTGCACTATATCTTTCGGAAGTCGGATTTTTTTATCTTTCCTGATATGAGAGCGGAGTACTGCATTTATAAAACTGCTTACACCTTTTTTGAATTCTTTATTGCTGATATTGATCGTTTCATTCACACATGCATAAGCTGGTATCGAGTCCAGAAAAGTTAATTGGAACAATCCGAGTAAAAGAAGATTCAGTACTTTGGGATCAGTTTTCTCGAAATCAATATAATTTTCCAACAGGAATTCCAAATGTATTTTCTGTTTGATAGTACCTTTCACAAGAGTAAAATAAAGGTTGTGATCCTGCTTAGAGTCTATCTTTGCAGAGTAACGAGCCATGATTTTCTCTGAATTAATTTTCTCAAGAAGAATGTCATTTAACGAGTAAAAAGCAGCAAATCTTGGATTCATATTTTTGAATAAAAGTTCTTTATAATTGCTTTTACGATATCTTCAGCGGAGGTGGGAGTATTATGAGACATAAACTTCTGAATTTTTTTGACAACGTCCAATTTAGAATATCCTAGTGATATTAAAGCGTCTTCCGCATCATTCACAAAGTTCTGCGCTTCCGGTGTTGTGGTATATTCGATAAAGCTGCTGGGGAGAATGTCATCAAATTTGTCTTTGAGTTCTATAATGATACGCTCAGAGCTCTTTTTACCGATACCCGGCACGGTGGAGAGAAGCTTCACATCCTGACGAGTAATAACATCAAATAGATCTTTAATAGTAATGCCGGATAATATTGAGATTGCAATTTTGGGACCAATACCTGCAACTTTCAAAAGAGAATCAAATACGATCCTCTCTTCCTTTGTGGCAAAACCAAACAATCTTTGCTCATTTTCACGAACATGAAAACGAATATAAAGTTTTCCTTCAGAGCCAACTTCGCATAGTTTATCATAAGTACTGATCGGGATAGTGATATAGTAACCGACTCCATTTGTATCTACAACAGCGTAGGTTGTTTTTTTCTCTATTATTTTTCCGCTAATATATTCAAACATATTGCAATTTGTTCACATGACAAAGAGCGATTGCAAGTGCGTCTGTGATATCGAATTGTAGCTCCTCGCCTTTGATCTTTATAATGTTTTTAACCATATATTGTACCTGTTGTTTTGATGCATTGCCATTTCCAACAACTGCCTTTTTTACTTCTCTGGCAGAATATTCATAAATAGGTATCTGTGCCTGCTCCAATGCCAGCAGCAACACGCCACGTGCTTCTCCAAGAGAAACAAGCGAACGAACATTCTTTGCATAGAATATTTTTTCGATGCTCGCAATTGTCGGCTTGAATTCTGCGATGAGCTTATTGAGCTCCACGTAGAGCAATGCAATTCTTTTTGCGAGCGTTGTTCTTGGATTATTCTTGATGACCCCATATGCCAGAGGTTTTATCTTTTTATGTTCCACAGAGAGAAATGCATAGCCCGTTGCTTTTGAACCTGGGTCGATACCTACTATTATTTCTTGTTTACTCACCTGCAACTTTTTCTAATATTTCATCGTCGATCTGGAAATTGGCATAGACATTTTGCACATCTTCGAGATCCTCAAGAGCTTCGATAATTTTGATGATCTGAGCTGCGGTATCATTTGCAGGAATAGTATTTTGAGGTACATATTCAAGCTCAGCTTTTTCTATCTTAATATTTTGCTCTTCCAAACCGTGGACGACATTGTATAATTCTTTTGAATTCGTAGTTATGATAAAGAATTCATCTTCTTCAGCGAAATCTTCAGCGCCTGCATCAAGTGCGATCATCATGAGTTCATCTTCATTATGATCTTCTTTTGCAACAAGAATTGTGCCGGATTGACTAAAATTCCATGAAACCGAACCTTTTTCTGCCAAACTACCATTATGCTTGGAAAGGACGTGGCGGATTTCCGCAACGGTTCTCTGTTTGTTATCAGTGACGGCTTCAATGATCATTGCCACTCCGCCCGGAGCATATCCTTCATACATAATATGTTCATAGTTAACACCCTCGAGTTCACCGGTTCCTTTTTTTATTGCACGTTCAATATTATCTTTTGGCATATTTTCGGAAGTTGCTTTATTGACAGCGTTCCGAAGTGCGGGATTCATTTCTGGATCTCCCCCACCATCCCGTGCTGCAACAATGATCTCGCGTATGATCTTTGTGAAGACCTTTCCGCGCTTGGCATCTTCCTTTGCCTTTTTATGCTTTATCGAACTCCATTTATTATGTCCGGACATTATACCTCCGTCAAATTACTTATATTATGATTCATCTTTCTTTTTGCTCTCTCCTATGACTTTCTGAGCTTGGTCATTTGGAAGCTTTTGATAATATGCAAATTGCTGTGTGAAATATCCGCGACCTTGAGTAATTGATTTCAATGAGGTATAATATGAATACAATTCAGAAAGAGGAATTTCTGCATTAAGTATCTGCTTGTTGTCTTCTTGCGACATACCGAGGATCTTACCTCTTCTGCTGCTGATATCACCCATGACATCTCCCATATATTCTGTAGGGACAACGATCTGCACTTTATGAATGGGCTCAAGCAGTATTGGATTAGCCAGAGCGAAACCATCTTTGAGTGCATGAGAAGCAGCGATTTTGAATGCCATTTCTGAGGAATCAACATCATGGTATGAGCCATAGTAAAGTTCTACTTGAATATCGACAACGGGATAACCCGCAAGGATACCATCCTTCATGGTTTCCACAAGTCCTTTTTCCACTGCTGGAATGTATTTGCTGGGAATCACACCACCGACAATTGCATCGACAAATTCAAATCCGGAGCCGAGTTCTCTCGGTGCAAGTCTGATATAAACTTCGCCGTATTGCCCATGTCCACCACTCTGTTTTTTGTGACGATATTTTACTTCTGACTTACCGGTAATAGTCTCTTTGTAGGGTATTTTCGGATCAGTTAGATTGGCTTCGACATTGTATTTATCTTTCAGGCGTTTCTGTACAAGACCGATCTGGATTTCACCCTGCCCGGAAAGTATATTCTGGTTGGTTTCAATATTGATCTCTGTTTTTAATGTAGGATCTTCATCAGTAATTTTAGTGAGTGCAGGTCCGATCCTGTCTTCATCGGATTGACTGGCTGCACGGATGGCTTTCCAATATACAGGTTGTGGATAAAGCAAAGGTTTGACTATGAGGTTTTGTCCCTTTTCCGCAATTGTATTCGAAGTTTTGGTGTTTTTAAGTTTTACCAAACCGCCAATGTCACCTGCAGAAATCTCAT
>JAGHCS010000089.1 GCA_021160355.1 Candidatus Cloacimonadota bacterium | reverse complement strand
TTTACTTCAGGAGATTGTATCTTAGCCCTTGATGATGAAGAAAAATTTGCAGGTGCCCAAGCACATCTGTTCGATGAGGTTCAGGAGAATTATGAAAAAAAGATCTCTCATGTAAAACCTGAAATTGTTCCTGAACCACATGTTCTCTTTCAAACGCAAGCTGACCTTGAAATGAAAAACCTTCAAACAATTCATCTTACGCAAGCTGATATTATCGAAGTAAGATCATATATTGACTTCTCCTGCAAAACACAGATGAACTATAATAGCAAATTGGAACTGCTCACTGCCGATATTGAACAACTCATAAAAGATCATTATTCTGTGATCATTCAGTCTGACAACCAAAGCCAGAGTAACCGAATGCAGACCATGCTTTCTGATTTTGCGGACAAGGTTCATTTTCACGTCGGAGTATTTCAGAAAGGTTTTATTCTTGAAGACGCTTCTCTTGCAGTCTTTACAGATCATGAAATTTTTAACCGATACCGGCAGAAACGCAGATTTGCACATTTCAAAAAAGCAGAAGCACTTTCGGATTACGAAGCGCTCAAACCGGGTGATTATGTAGTCCATATAGATTATGGGATCGGAATTTTCCAAGGAATTGAAAATATCTCGGTACAGGAACGGAATATGGACTGTCTCTTGCTCCAGTATGCAGATAATGACAAAGTCTATGTTCCGACAGATCAGCTTCAACAGGTTGCAAAATTCGTCACGCAAGAGGGGATCATACCTGAGCTTCATAAGCTGGACGGTACGCGTTGGGAAACTACAAAGAAGAAACTTAAAAAGGATGTTGAGCAAATCGCTGCAGATCTCCTTTACCTCTATGCCCAGAGAAAAATTGCTGCCGGCTACGCATTTTCTGATGATACCGAGTGGCAGAAGGATGTAGAATCCTCTTTCATTTACGAAGACACAATAGATCAAATAAAAGCTACCGAAGATGTAAAAGCTGATATGGAAACCACTATCCCGATGGAACGTCTCATCTGTGGGGATGTGGGATTTGGAAAAACTGAAGTAGCGATCCGCGCTGCCTTCAAAGCAGTGATGGACAGCAAACAGGTCGCTTTTCTCGTTCCAACCACTATTCTTGCAGAGCAGCATTATGTCACCTTTTCTGAACGTTTAAAGGATTATCCCGTTCGCATTGAAATGCTCAGCAGGTTCGTCATGCCAGCCAAGCAAAAAGTTATCTTAGACCGGATAAAATATGGGGAAGCAGATATAATAATCGGCACACACCGTCTTCTTTCAAAGGATGTTGAATTCAAAGAACTCGGGCTGATCATTATTGACGAAGAGCAGCGATTCGGAGTTCGGCATAAAGAGAGATTGAAAGCCCTCAAGCATAATGTGGATGTACTCATGCTGTCTGCCACGCCTATCCCACGAACCTTGAACATGGCGCTTACGGGTGTGAAGGACATGACTATCATGAACACACCTCCGGAAAACCGCCTTCCTGTGCGCACAGCAGTTATAGAATATAATGAGGATATGATCATATCTTCAATCTGCAGGGAGATTGACAGGCAGGGACAGGTTTTCTTCCTGCATAACAGGGTGGAAACGATTTACGGCATGGAAGAAAAACTCAGTGCGCTTATGAAGGATGTCAGTTTCCGCGTAGCGCATGCACAGATGTCTGCAAGAGAGCTCGAACAGGTAATGATGGACTTTTATCATCACCAGTTTGATGTGCTTGTGTGCACCACTATTATTGAGTCCGGTATTGATATTCCCAATGTGAACACTATTATAATAAATCGTGCTGATAAATTCGGGCTTGCGCAACTCTATCAATTACGCGGTCGTGTCGGGCGTTCAGACCACCAGGCATATGCCTATCTTATTGTGCCAAAGAAAACAACAAAAACTGCGGATGAACGGTTGAGAACTATTGAGCAACATGAAGCTCTTGGTTCAGGCTTACACATTGCAATGCGCGATCTTGAAATACGCGGTGCAGGCAATATTCTTGGTAAGAAACAACACGGCATCATGAACACGATCGGCATGAACTTCTACAACCAGCTTCTGAAACGAGCTATTGAAAAGATCAAAAAGGGTGAAGATAGAGATATTTTTGATACAGAGCGCTACCATACAAAAATACAGTGCGAAATCCCCTTTTCTCTGCCGGAATACTATATCGAAGATGATGCGATCCGTCTGGATTTTTACAAACGACTGAATAATGCTGAAGACGATGCTCAGTTTCAATCCTTACAGGAAGAGATGCGTGATCGATTTGGTCCACTCCCTCAAGTTGCGGAGTACGTATTTCACTATTTTCATGTGTCATATTGGGTAGCAAAATCACCAATTTTATCATTGTTTATCGGAAAAAGAAAGATCACTATCGAAGTTGACTCCTCCGTGCTGACGAAAAGCAAGATTGAAGATATCATAAAAAATATTCCTCATGAAATCCAATTCAGCATGACAAGAGGAGCAAAAATCACGGTTAAGTTGCTCAACAATAAAATTGACAGTTTCAGGGCGAACTTTGACGTTTGTATTCAAATGATTAAAATGTTAGGTAAGAAAAAACCTGATCGAACATAAGAAGGATTTACATGAAAAAATCTACAAAAATAATTCTCATAGTCATTGTCATAATTGCTGCTGCATTGATCATAATTAATAATTTTGTGCGAAAAGATACAGACGTACTTCTGGCAAAAGTTAATGACAGTCCAATTTACATCTCTGAAGTTGAAAACACAGCCGCCATGTACAACATGGACATCACTCAGAAAGATGCAATTCTCATTCTCGACCAACTCATTAATAACAAAATAGCTCAGATATATGCCCAGGAAACCGGGATGGTCAATGAACCCGGATTCAATAAAGATTTTGAATGGCAAAAAAATGAAATACGCAAGGAACTGCTTATCAATACAATGCTCGAGAATATTGTAAAAAAGAACATTACTATTTCTGATGATGAACTTCAGGATTATCTGAATTCGAATCCTTTTGTAAAAATCAGAACTATTTTTATTCCTATCGAGGATGACACAGTCAAGGCAGAAACAAAAATTTACCAGGCATTCGAGAAACTACAGAATGGCGCTGATTTTGAAAGCCTGCAGAAAAAATATACGGATAAGGCATATCGCACCCCAAATAATAAAGCTGAATTAATCAAATTGGAAATAC
>JAGHCS010000213.1 GCA_021160355.1 Candidatus Cloacimonadota bacterium | reverse complement strand
GGTGATTACTCTGTTGGTGTGAGTCCCGGGCTCTATGTCGAAAATGGTGAGATCGTTGGACGCGTAAAAGATGTGATGGTTGCAGGAAACGTATATGACACCCTCAAAAAAGTTGTAGCTGTGGAAAACAAACTGCACGCATGCTGGGGTGGTAAAATGCCTGCGATCTTGTGCGATAGCATCAGCGTTTCATCTAAATAAATATCAAATATCTGTGAGTACCGATCATTGGCGTCTGAACCGGTGATCGGTACCCCTATTACAAAGGGAGAACATATGGCTAAGAGAACTATCATAAAAGCCGAAGTACTTTTTGACGGAAGGAGCAAGGCGGAGAATAAATATATCGTTGTCGAGGGCAAAAAGATCATCGATGTTACCGGCAAGAAGCTCAAAGCAGATTATACCGGCTGGGTAACACCCGCTTTCATCGATGCACATTCTCATATCGGGATGGACAGGGAAGGCGAGCCGTGGACCGAGTCCGAAACCAATGACATCACCAACCAGATCCTCCCTCTCGATAATCCTATCGACAGTATTTATTTTGATGATCGCGCTTTCAAGGATGCAGTGGATTTCGGTGTGCTTTACAGTTGTGTCGTTCCCGGAAGCGGAAACCTGATCGGCGGACAGGCAATGATCATCAAGAATTTTGGAAAAAATCGTGACGATGCTTTTATGAAAGCATATGGTTTCAAGATGGCACTTGGATTCAATCCTCGTTCTACAACGGACTGGAAAGGCGAGCGCTCAAATACCCGAATGGGCGTGTATGCATTGCTGGAAAAAAGGCTGGATGAGGTGCTTATCAAACAAGAAAAGGCAGAAGTCGCAAAAGATAAAAAAATCATTGAGCTTCAGGCAAAATATAAAAAGAAAAAGATAAGTAAGAAGGATTTCGATACGGATAAGAGAATTATTGAAAGAGAATTTGAACTCGGATTTACACCTGATGATAAAGCGCTTTTAACACTACTCTCAGGTCAATACACTTCAAAAGTGCACGTCCACAAAGATGATGATGTGCTGTATCTGATCCATCTTGCAAAAAAATATAAGATCAAATGCACTGCAGATCATACCGGCGATGTCTTTCATAAAGATATTTTTGATGCACTTGCAAAGAACAACATCCCCGTTGTGTATGGACCTCTTGGTTCAGTCGGATACAAAGTAGAGCTGAAGCACGCATATTATCAGAACACACTGCTTCTTATGCAATCCAAAGCATTTTACGGACTGATGACCGACCATCCTGTGATACACACTATCGCTCTGCGTGACAGTTTGAAATTCTTCATGATACAGGGCATGTCCGAGGAAGATGCAATCTCGCTCATCACCTACAAAAATGCACAAATACTTCACATAGATGACATTCTGGGTACTGTCGAACCAGAGAAGCTTGCCAGTCTTATCGTATGGAATAAAAATCCCCTGCATTTGGGCGCATTCCCCAAAATGGTCATGGCAGAAGGAACAGTGATTAGGAAGAAATGAGGAGAGCCGCACTGAAAAAAAGTATACTTATTCTAATAATTTGTATTATAACAAACTGTGCAATACAAAAAGGGCATCAGAAACTTGATCCCCTTCCCTCCTGGAATGATAGAGATACAAAATCAAACATCATTACCTTTGTGGATAATGTATCCGATCCGGCAAGTACTGACTATATACCTCCTCAAGACAGGATCGCAACCTTCGATTTTGATGGCACAATCTATTGCGAGAAACCCATCTATGCAAATTTTGAAGTGTGCATATCCCATTATAGAGAAGATGTTGCACAGGATTCAACTCTAAAGGATGTTCAACCCTACAAAGCTGCTATGGAAAATGATTATAAATATATGAACAGCCATATAATTGATTTTCTTACACTTGATTATGTGGGAAAAGCAGAGGAAGATTATGTCGCATCAGTATCTGCATTTATTGATACTACTATACATTCTGAACTACAAATTCCTTACAAGTACCTCTTTTACATCCCGATGGTGGAACTGATCGAATTTCTGCTTCAGAACGACTTTCAGGTTTTTATCAGCTCAGGTTCAATGACGGGATTTCTTCGGGGAGCGTGTAGAGAGAATCTACCAGTAGAACCATGGCATATTGTCGGGTCACGTGTAGAGCTTGAATATAGTAATGAAGATTCCACAATAACGTTCTTGAGGAAAGAAAATATTGTTCATAACAACAATGCAGAAGGAAAAGTCCTTGGAATTTATACTCATATTGGCAAACCTCCAATTATTGCAGTAGGCAACACCTGTGGGGATCTCGAAATGCTTCGCTATGCACAGGATAATGATCTGCCCCATCTTGTGCTTGTGATAAATCACGACGATTCCAAGCGCGAATATGAATATTATGATATTAAACTTCTGGAGTTTTGTAAACAAAACGGCTGGGGCATTGTGAGCATGAGTAAGGACTTTATGAATATTTTCATTAGATAAAGGATAAAAATTGACAGCTTTTATGTAGAATTGGCTCATATAAAATTAAAAGTATGGAATTAGAGGAAGCCATGAAAGGGGACGCCATGAAAAGGGTAATAATTTCTATCGGGATTTTGGTTCTATTTCTCACTGGATGTGACATCTCCATTGATTATGCTATGAAGATGTATATGCGTGACAATATCGATCGAGTGGAAATTCTCTTCAATGCAAGAGAAGGTGATAAAGGAACAAAGCCAGTTCTGGCTCAAACTTTTATGGACCGCGAAAACATTGAGAACGTACTGTCATTCATCACAAAAAAGCCTGCTGAATTCTATAAATGCGGGTATTCAGGAGAGATCATCTTTCTGAATGATGCTAACAGCTCATCACCAGAAAGAATGAAGTTCAATATTGAACCAGGTTGTGAACATATCGTGTATATGTTCAACAGGGAACTGTATTCGCGGAAAATATCCAAGAAAGGATTAGAATTCCTGAGAGAGCTTCGTGACAGAGTGCTAAAATAATAATATCTTGGAGGATTCGATGAAATTATTTCGCGTAATATTGATAATAATTTCTATCTCTTTCCTTTCTTATTGCGTTTCTACTCAAAGTATAGTTTCTGAGAAAAAAATTCCTCAATATGAAGAAGTTCTGAAAGATCATACGATCCAACAGGGAGTTGGATTTCCCGGACTCGTTACAGTGTATGATACTCCAAAAGAGATGTATGAACTCCTTGGCACTCCCCGCGAAGACATGGAAAGACCATTTACATATTTTTATGATACCGGAGCTTTCTCTCTTACTTTTGTATGCGAGTTCAATAGAAAAGACATGAATTTCCGCATCGATCAAATCCACCTGGATGAAGATCCTCAGCAATTATTACTGACTGCAAATGGTATCGGAATTGGAGATACGAAGGACGAAGTTATTGATGTGTATGGTCCTCACTTTGATGCTTTTACGGATGGTATTGCTTACTGGGATGAAGGCATAGGATTTCTTTTGGACAATAATGACATCGTGACAAAGATAGTTGTTTATAGGTTACGCAAACCTGAAGTCCCAAAATGGCTTGAACCTCAAAAATATGATGGTGAGTTGAGCCAACAGGAATTCATACAGATGCAGATGAACATACCATCTGATTGGATTAAATCCGGAGTTGATGCTGAGTGCTTAATAGAATTTGAACCTCCAGATCACAGCGCCTTCCTCATGGCTTCTTACGCAATTGAAGAAGAAAATTTCACCTTTGACGGATTTGTTCAGCTTGAAGTTGCACTCTTTATTGAGAAAAATCTTATTCCAGAGAAAGACAGATGGCTCGAACCGGATATCCTGATGACGTTCAATGCAAATCGGGGATTTATAGCTCAATCCCTTATCAACGAAGGCACCAGACGTAGTTATATGCTTATTCTCGAAAAAGAACGGTACCCTCAGGGACTTTTTGAAAATTATTATTATTCTTTCTCTCTGGATATTGACCAAGATACATTAAACTTCAGCATAGAACCGGACGAAAATGAAGTCGGTTTAGTTTCGGCAATTTTCAGGAGTATTCAACTTGATGATCCCCTGCTTCCCTCTCTTGAAGAAAATGATATTACAGCACCATACTCGGAAGCCATTCTCATTACACTTCAAAACATCATTGATGCTTGTGTTTTCAAGCAGCTTGATGTACTTTGCACAAATCTTTCTTATAAAAGTCTACCCGCTCCCTTAGATCCTACAAATGAAGAAGACCTTGAAATGGCAGAATCCTATCGCAGGCAGATCAACAACTTCTTCCAGGGCAGACACTACAAAGCAATTTCTTTATTGACTGATGATGAGGAATATACTTGGTTTGGACTCGAGATAATGAACCATAATAATGAAAAGGCAATATTTGGATTTGTTGAGTATGATCAAGAATATTTGCTTGGAGATATAGACTAATAAGAAAAAATATGAATAATATAATTTCTAAATACGGTACTCCTTCAGGTTCGCTTATTCATGTAGGGCAAAAAAAAATGGAAAAAGTCAGCATATCTGTAATGGATTATGATGCGGATAATTTTACCGAGAAAACTCTCAACAAAGTAGAAGAGTGCAAAAAGTTTATAAATACCTCAACCGTTACATGGATAAATGTTGATGGAGTTCACGATGCTGAAGTGATGGAAAACTTTGGTAAGTATTTTGGGTTTCATCCTCTTTTGCTTGAAGATATTATGAATACAGAGCAGCGACCAAAGGTTGAGGATTTCGGGGACTACATGTATTTCGTCCTGAAAATGCTCTATCGTAATAAGAACGATAGTATTAGTGCAGAGCAAGTGAGTATCATACTTGGGAAGGATTATGTGATCTCATTCCAGGAACGCAGCGGTGATGTGTTTGATTCAATTCGGAAGCGGATCAGAAATAAAAAGGGGCGTATTAGAAATTTCCATGCAGATTATCTGATGTATGCTCTTATTGATTCGATAATTGATCATTATTTTGTGATTCTTGAGACTGTTAGTGAGTCCGTTGAAAAATTGGAAGATGAAGTCGTGAAAGCTCCCACCACTAATACCCTGCAGCTTATTCATCGAATGAAGCGAATGATGATGTATCTGAGAAAATCAGTGTGGCCCCTACGTGAAGTTATCAACGCTATGCATCATTCCGAAAGCGAGCTTATTGATGAAAGCATAAATGTGTACTTGCGGGATGTGTATGATCACACGATCCAGGTAATAGATACGATCGAATCTTATCGCGACATGGTGTCAGGTTTACTGGATATTTATCTATCAAGTATCAGTAATAGAATGAATGAAGTTATGAAAGTTCTCACGATCATTGCAACCATATTTATTCCCCTGACTTTCATTGCCGGGATCTATGGCATGAACTTTGCATTTATGCCAGAGCTCCAATGGAAATGGGGATACTTCGTCACCCTTGGTGTAATGCTCGGAGTTTTTATCGGAATGCTCTTATATTTTAAAAGAAAGAAGTGGTTTTAAATTGATGATCGTTTCTACTTTTTGAGCTTTCAAAATCTTAATCGCACCCTCAATTCACATTACCTATCTTGTTTTTATATTTGTTTTAAAAACCATAACATAAAAATATAACTCAGATCAAACTCCAGTTATCAGGATAAAACTACAAACACCTTTTTTCGTTTAGATCTCGTTTTATAATGGTGAATCCCCCTTACGTTTACTTTAAAAGATCACTTATTATTTCTGGATCCATTCCTCAGAAAACTTTGTCTAAGCCCAAACTTCAGGAGATATAAAAGAAAGGGAAGAAGGCGAACCTTCTTCCCTTGATTTATATGAGTTTCAACGCGAGTTACTTCATCAAGATCATCTTCTTAAGGAAGGTCTTGCTGTTTGTCTCCAGCTTGTAGAAGTAGATACC
>JAGHCS010000173.1 GCA_021160355.1 Candidatus Cloacimonadota bacterium | reverse complement strand
GCACTCGGCGAACTTCCCTTTGTTGGAGCAGCCCCGGCAGTCGCTTCGGCAGTGAGCTTTGCGATCGGAAAAACTGCAACAAAAATCCCACTTACGCCTGAAGTAATAGCAACATTGATAGAGAACAACAATTATGAACATTGATCTGACAGTAAACGGAAAATCTGTTTCAGTGGAAGCTGAACCGCTGGATCGGCTTTTGGATATATTGAGAGACAAGCTTGGACTCACCGGCACAAAAGAAGGATGTGGCGAAGGCGAATGTGGCGCATGCACTGTGTTCATGAATAATAAACTTGTTAATTCATGCCTTGTTCCTGCGATGCACCTGCATAATTCCAATATTGTAACTATCGATGGTATGCGTGATTTTGATTTCTTTAAACTGATTTCAAAAGCTTATGAAGAGAACGGTGCAGTACAGTGCGGTTTCTGTACTCCAGGGTTCGTCATGACCACAATCAATCTTTTGAGAAATTCATCACGAAAAAGTTTAGGCGACGAAGAAATAAAAGAAGCTTTCGCAGGTAATATTTGTCGTTGTACGGGATATGATAAAATAATTAAAGCTGTCAGACAGTTGCTTACAATGAATATTAGAGTCCCGGAGAGATTTTATGAATAGCATGCAATACTACTCTCCAAATACTATTAATGAATATCGGAAAATATATTCCGGAATTGCTGACAAGAGCATCCTTATTTTTTCTGGCGGAACCGACTTGATGGTAGGAAGACATGAACTATCGCAGGATGCAGTCATCATTGATATTTCGGGCATAGCTGAACTTAAAGGAATTGTAAAAAAAGGAGATAAGATACATATTGGATCCTGCACAACTTTAAATGAACTGTTATGCTCTCATAAGATACAGAATGACATTCCGATCTTGATCAAAGCGATAAAGACGATGGCATCAGAACAGATCCGCAACAGGGCAACGATTGGCGGTAACATTGGAAATGCGTCGCCTGCCGGTGATACGATCACTCCGCTTGTTGTATTGGAAACAAAGATAGAGATTTTTTCACCTGAATCCAATGAAGTTAGAACTATACCAATAAAAACGCTTTTCAGCGGTCCTTCTGCTACAACCTTGGAAAAGGGCGAGATCATCACAAAAATTATTATTCCGCTGCGTAAAGATGAGTACATATTTTGTTACTTCAGGAAGATCGGGCAGAGAAATGCGATGACCATTACAAAGGCGTCTCTGTCTGCAATTGCGAAATGTTCTGACACCAAAATTGAATGGATCAAACTCGCTACGGGCAGTGTGTCTCCTGTTGTGAAAAGGATGAGTAAAACCGAGGAATTTCTGAAAGGTAAAGAACTCACTCCCGCTGTCATAAATAAAGCAAAAGAAATAATTGCGAATGAGATTTTTCCTATTACTGATATTCGTTCCACAAAAGCATTTCGGGTGTTGATAACAAAAAACCTGCTGAAAGATTGTCTTTCTGCACTTATAAAACGATAATAATTGTAAAAACTTACATTCTAATTTTTTGTCATCGCCAACATATTAATACGAAATCGAAAAATTCAAAAAATTAAATTCTTGCATATCCTGAAATTTAGGAATTGATTCTTTGAAAAATCCATGAATAAAGGGTTTGCTTGGATACTATGATGGAAAATTGCTTTTAGACAATCTGTTGTTTTTTATACACATTTGCAGTTGTCACCCTGAGCTTGTCGAAGGGTCTATCACACTTCGAGAACCTCAGTGTGACAGTCCTTTTAGCTGTTATACCTGTTTATTATTTCTAATATTGTCATCAGCAATATTCTGTGTTTTAAAACAAAAGTGTTATGTCTATGAAAATTTTGGGGATATGCATGATGAAAAACTAAATTTTCTTGACAGTTCATTGTGCATGAAAATTCAAAGAGTTAAGAACTGGAAATGAAAGGCAGGTTCTCGTGGCATCTGAACAAACTCTATGTCTCATCAAGCCCGATGCAGTAAAAGCAGGAGATATCGGGCATATCATTACGTTGATCGAAAACAATGATTTTACAATTCGGAAATTGAAAATGCTTGCAATGAGTCGTGAAATTGCAGAGAAATTTTATTCTGTGCATAAAGGGAAGCATTTTTATGAAAATCTCGTTGAATTTATGACAAGCGGTCCAATCGTTGCGATAGTGCTCGAGAGCGATAATGCTATTGCAGGTTTCAGAGAATTGGCAGGCAGTACGGATTCCCGGAGAGCTACAGAAGGTACTATTCGTCATTTGTATGGTACCGATAACCAGGAAAATGCAGTGCACGGGTCGGATAGTCCAGAAAGTTTCGAATATGAACGAGGAGTGATCTTCGAATCATGAATTTGTCATTAAATATTCATAAAGTAGCATTGCTCAAAGGCGGCACTTCCGAAGAACGGGAAGTCTCTATCCATACCTGCAATGCAGTTGAAAAAGCTCTGAGGTCACTGCATAAAGAAGTATTGGTTGTCGATCCGTCAGATTTTGTGGAAGATAGTGCCTTCAACTATATGAAATTTGTTGATCATATTAAGAAGTCTGGAGTTGATATTGTATTTATCGGCTTGCACGGCGGTGATGGAGAGGACGGTACATTCCAAAAATTATTCGAGCTTGCCGGCATTCCTTTTGTGGGCTCATCCTCCGAAGCAAGCTACATCTCGATGAATAAAAAGATCTCAAAACTGTTGGCTCAGAATCTTGGGGTGCCAGTTCCAAAAGCTCTTTATTTTCGCAAAAATGGGACAAGACCATCATATAATGAAATAAGTGCGCAGCTCGGACAAAAACTTGTCATCAAGCCAAATGCCTCTGGCTCGTCGTTCGGTGTGACAATTTTGAATAATACCGATGGATTTGATGCTGCTCTCAAACTTGCTTTTTCTGTAAATGATGACATTCTTATTGAGGAATACATACCCGGCAGAGAGATAACTGTAGCGATGCTCGGTAATGAAG
>JAGHCS010000197.1 GCA_021160355.1 Candidatus Cloacimonadota bacterium | reverse complement strand
TATCTGCTCAAAATTTTCAAGCGAATAGAATTCCGAAGAATTCATAAAAGCTTTTGCACTCCAACCGCCGAGAGTACGCTTAATCTCTGTTTTGGTTTTATTTTGCTGATACTGTTGGATGAGAATATCCCATATTGTCGTATAGAATCGCGTGAGCATGATCACAATAAGCACTGGCGACATATTATTAGCCATCAAATTCTCGAGCACTTTCATTGCCTGGGGGAAATTGCGTTGTGATAAAGCATTTTGGAGCTCGTAGACAGTGTTGCCTTTTAAGATGCCGATACATGCCTGAACATCTTCGGAGGTGATTTGAGCTCTGCCCGCAGAATAGAGGGCGACTTTCTCAAGTTCGCTATGAAGTTCCTGGAAATTAAGCCCGATGTAATCGACCATAATACGAGCAGCATCATTATCTATAGTTTTATTAAGAGCAGCAGATTCCTCTCTGAGAAATCGGATCGCTTCGCTCTCATTATATGGATGATAAAAATAATAAGTATGGGCGAGTTTTGCGATCTTGGCATACATCCCGGACCAGGTATTTACTTTATCTGTTTCGATAACGAACACTGCATCAGGAATGGGTTTTTCAAGATATTCTACGATTTTTTTCTTATAGGTTATGTGCATGGATTGAAAGTTTCGGAGGATAACGAGCTTTTTATCGGAAAGCATTGGTGGGCTTTGCAGCGCTTCCATAACTTCATTGGCTTTTGCCTCTTCCCCAAAAAACATTTCGAAATTAAAATCCATTAAATTAGATGGAACCACTGTATCTTTAAGTTGTTGAAATGCTTTATCCTTCAGGTAACTTTCTTCATCATTGAAGAAATAATTATTATGAATGATTCCCTTCTGAAGTTCTGCCTTAAAGTCCCAGTATTTGAGCTTTTTATTCATCAGAATCTTCAACAATCAGCTCGAGCTGATCTTCCTTCATATTTTGCGGTTCAGCAATATCTGTCGCCATGAGTTCGCGTATCTGGTGGAGATTCGGAAGGTCTTCGATTACATTGAGCCCGAAGAATTCGAGGAATTTATCACTCGTCGCATAGAGGAGAGGTCGACCGAAGGTTTTCATCCTTCCTGTTATTTTGACAAGTTTTACTTCCAGCAGATTTTTTATATGATATTGAGAGTTTACACCACGTATTGCGTCTACTTTTGGTCGAGTAATGGGCTGATGGTATGCGATTATCGCAAGCACTTCGAGAGCAGAAGCGGTAAGGTTAACATCCTTTTTCTCTTCGTAGAGTTTTTCGACGAGATGATAAAACTGCCGATCAGTCGCAAACTTATATCCGCCAGCGACCTTTCTAATGCAGAAGGTTCTTCCCTGTTCGCTATATTCGATATTCAGCTTCTCGATCAACTTGTCGACTTCTGAGCTGTCTTCAATGCCGAGGTGATGAGCGATTTGCTCTGCCGAAATGGGCTTATCAGAAGCGAATACAATTACTTCGATAGATTTTTTAATATTTTGGGTCATAATTTAAATGAAGAATATAGTAAAGAGCCCGAGGATCCAGCAGTAAATTGAGAAGTAAAACAGATTTGCTTTTTTGATCATTTTTATGAGAAATGCAATCGCAAAGTATCCTACAATTGCTGCAAAAATACCTCCAAGAATAAAGTTCAATCCCATAGCACCAGATGATACTGCAGACTGAAGATCTTTTAGTTTCAGGAGAGTTGCACCAAGAATAGCGGGGATGGAAAGAAGGAAGGAAAAACGTGTCGCCAGGTTGCGTGTTCTGCCCGTAAAAATGCCGGTCGTAATTGTCGCTCCGGAGCGGGAAATTCCCGGAATAATCGCAATGCTCTGGGCAAGCCCCACCAACAGTGAAGAGGAGACACTCATTTTTATCTTGGTTGTATTCTTTATTTTATCAGACGCAAAGAGAACACCGCCCGTGATGATCAGCATAAAGCCGACTAGAACTGTGTTCTCGAAAAGGGCTTCAAAAGTATCCTTGAACTTAAATCCAATGATTGCAGTAATTGCCGAAGCTATGAAGAGATATAAAAGAAGGTGGTGTGCATATTTTATATTTTCAGGGGCATCTTTTCTCCAGTTAAAGAGGGATTGGATTATTTCCCAAATATCCTTCCTGAAAAAAATGATAACGGCGACAAGTGTGCCGAGGTGAACTGCGATCTCAAAAAGCACGCCAGGATCGTTGAATCTCAGCAGTTTCTGGAAGATCACCAGATGTCCGGAACTGCTTACCGGAAGAAACTCGGTAAGTCCCTGTATGACACCAAGAATTATTGCTTTTATTGCGGTCATAGAACATACTCTTTCGGAAGGACAATATCTGTGACTGGAACGAGCTTGATATTATTTCCTTCAAGATTTTTCAATATCTGTTTCAACTCATCAAGACTGCTTTTTTTCGCGTGAGAAATGACGACGATCTTGTTCGTGCGCAAAGCGAGATCTAATATTTTTTCTGTTTTTGCAGCAATCCTGTCCGGATATTCTCCGGAATCGAGGAAGATGTCCCGTTGGTAGGTCGGCACCTCCATGTCTTCTGCCAATGTGCAACCCACGGTCTTCGCTGAGGTGCGGCTGTCTATGAAGCACATATCGTTTGTTTTAAGAACCTGGAGAACAGGTCTCATAACATTCTCATGCTGTGTTGCGAGAGAGCCCATATGATTATTCGCGCCGATGCAAAGGGGAAGTTGTTTGATGAACCTCTTCATTCTTTTAGTAATTTCATTTTCAGAGAGATCTACATAGATCGCATTCTTGCCCGGGTCGTCTTTCGGGTACGTTTCCGGTTCCATAGGAACATGTATTATGGTTTCTCTGCCCTGATTATACGCTTTTTGCATGACCTCTTCACTGTATGAGAGATCGGGAAGTATGGCAAAAGTGATAGCTTTGTTAAGAGCAAGAAATTCATCAAGCATAGGTCCCGCGAAATACCCAAAATCATCAATGATGATCGAGAGTTCTGTGATCTTGTCATAGAGCCCACTAGTATCATTTTTAAGGATGAGTATGAAATACTGTTTAGTTGCAGGATCAAATATCTCCATTTCGATCTTACTGCCGTCATCAGATTCGCTTACATTAAGTATCTGCCCACCCTTTTCTTCGACCTTATCAGTAATAAAAATATTGCTGATCGTCAGGCTGAGTTGATTGGAATTTATCGTTATCTCTTTGTACGTTTTTCCATCGAACTCATAAGTCTTTATAAACTTATCCGGGATTTCAAGACGCGCGAGAGCATAATCTATGACATTGCCGACACCCTGTATTTCTGTTGTTTCTTCAGTGACAATAAGCGTATCGTCTTCAGGTGATTTTTTTATAGACATAACCACCTGCCAGATGAAGAATACCACGATGATAAAAACGGCGATGATCAATAAGCTCTTAAATTTCAAGAGCGCGTTATCTTCTTCCTTTTTTGAAATTTTCTTCTTATATCGTTTGCGTTGATTTTTTGCCATATAGACTTAAAATGAGCAGTGCTTTTTCTTTGTCAAAATTATTGACAAAGATTTGGACAGGCAGGAACTCTGTTTAACGAAATATGAATGGAACTACTTATTGAATGGTCGATATTAATATCTTGAATTGTTTCTCTCTCGATGACATAAAAAACGCAGATTGTTATCTAGCTCAGAAGAGCACATTTTTATACAATATTAAAAAAATATGCAGGAGGAAGCATGATTGAAATCCGTATGCATGGCCGAGGAGGTCAAGGAGCGGTAAAGGCTTCTTTTGTCTTGGCAGAAGCTGCTTTTCAGGGTGGAAAGTATGTTCAGGCATTTCCCCGGTTCGGTGTTGAGCGGCGAGGTGCTCCTGTAGAAGCCTTTACAAGAATTGATGATAAACCGGTACAGATCAGGTCACAGATCTATAATCCGGATGGAGTGATCGTACTTGATCCGACCTTAATAGAGGTCGTTGATGTTACGAAGGGACTGAAAAAGGGTGGTTGGATATTGATCAATTCTGATAAGAAGCCCGAGTTTTATGATTTTGGAGATGATTATAAGGTGTATACAGTTGATGCGACTGAAATTGCAGTTCAAAACAGACTTGGTTCCCGGACAGCACCTATTGTGAACACCGCTATTGTCGGGGCTTTTGCAAAGCTTACAGGTATTGTTAAGATCGACGCAGTTTTTAAAGGAATAGACAATTCTATTCCTCGATCTCAGGAAGCAAACAAACGCGCTGCAAAGCAAGCGTATGACGCAATAGCGAGCAGATAGAAAGGATGTGAATATGGTTATTAAATTTCAGAAGAATGATAAGCCTGTTAAGATCACTGGAGCGAAGGATATGCCTCCGATGCCTGCTGCGCTTGGCTCGATGCTTCAGAACAAGACAGGCAGCTGGCGCAACGTTCGCCCGATCATCGATTATGAAAAGTGTATAAAGTGCTTCATCTGCTGGAAAATTTGTCCTGAACCTGCTATCGATATTGTGGACGAACTTCCTGTCATCAATTATGATTATTGCAAAGGATGTCTTATGTGTATGGAAGAGTGTCCCAAAGATGCAATTAGTTACGAAAAGGAGGGCAAATGAAAAAGACAATGATGGGAAACTTTGCAGCTTCTTGGGGTGCCCAACTCTCACGAGTGCAAGTAATTGCTGCGTATCCAATCACACCCCAAACGCTCATAGTTGAGAAATTGTCAGAGATCGTTGCAGATGGTGAGCTTGATGCGAAATTTATCAAAGTAGAGTCTGAGCACTCTGCAATGGCAGCCTGTATCGGAGCATCGGCAACTGGGGCGAGGGCATATACCGCGACCAGTGCTCAAGGTTTGGCTCTCATGCACGAAATGCTACATTGGGCAGGACTTGCCCGACTTCCGATAGTCATGACAAATGTGAACAGGGCGATGGCTCCCGGTTGGTCTATCTGGGCAGATCAGAATGACAGCTTGTCTCAAAGAGATACCGGTTGGATGCAGATCTATGCTTCAAGTGCGCAGGATATTCTAGACTCAACTATTATCGGATATAAAGTAAGCGAGCAGGTTTTGTTACCGACACTTATTTCTTTCGATGCATTCTTTCTCTCTCACACTGTGGAAGTAGTTGATATGCCCGACATTGAGCTTGTTGATAAATATCTTCCGCCTTATAATCCAGAATATAAGCTTGATGTGAAGGATCCCCGTTCATTTGGTGCACTCACAGCTGAGGAATACTATTATGAATTCCGCTATAAGATGCAGGAAGCTATGGACAAAGCAGTAGATGTTATTAAAGAGGCTGGAAAAGAATATGAAAAGCTTACCGGCAGAGCGTATAAGCTTGTCCATCCGTATAGATGCGAGGATGCCGACTTGATCCTTGTCACATCAGGCACGATTGCCGAAACGACAAATGTAGCCGTTGACGAACTTCGTGCAGAAGGCAAAAAGGTCGGCAATCTGCGAATTCGCGTGATCCGCCCTTATCCCAAGAAGGAAATCCTGGAAGTGATCAAAGGCGTGAAAAAGCTTGCTGTGATCGACAGGAACATCTCGCCCGGTTATTCAGGTATATTCTCGCAGGAATTGAAATCTGCATTATATAATGAAGTGAATATTCCTGTACGTTCCTATATTGCAGGACTTGGCGGACGTGATGTAAAAATACAGGATATTAAGGATATGGCAAATGATGCACTTAAAAATGATTCTCCAAATGATTTAATATGGAAAGGAGTCAAACTATGAGATTAACAATTCCAGAACGAGAAATAATGACTCCCGGTCACCTTGCATGCCAGGGTTGTGGTGGTTCTCTTGCGATGCGTTATGCGCTCAAGGTGTTTGGAAAAGATACAATGCTTTCCATTCCCGCATGTTGTTGGGCAGTGATAGACGGTGCTTTTCCATATACTGCTGTAAACGTACCCCTCTTTCATACTGCCTTTGAGACTGCCGCGATTATGGCATCAGGAATCAAGGCTGGTCTGATGGTGCAGGGAAAAGATACCACAAATGTTGTTGCCTGGGCAGGTGATGGTGGAACCTTTGATATTGGGATACAGGCGCTTTCCGGCGCTGCAGAGAGAAATGATGATATTACCTATATCGTGTATGATAATGAAGCATATATGAATACAGGTATACAACGAAGTTCTGCAACTCCTGAGGGTGCATGGACAACAACAACTCCCGTAAAGCACTATAAAAAAGGGCCAAAGAAGAACATAGTCGAGATCATGGCGGCACATCGAATTCCTTATGCTGCTACTGCATCGGTTGGATATCCCGAAGATTTTTGCAAGAAGCTTGAGAAAGCAAAGAACACGAGGGGTTTTAAATTCATCCATGTGCTCGCACCCTGTCCAACAGGCTGGAAATCTGATCCTCGGTATACTATCAAACTTGCAAAGCTTGCAGTTCAAACAAACTCCTTCCCTCTTTATGAAATCACAGATGGAATACACTATAAGCAAAGTATAAAAGTTAAAGAACGAAAATCTATCAAAGAATATTTTAAGTACCAGGGTAGGTTCAAGCATTTACACGAAGATGAAGTACAGCACCTTCAAAATTTCATAGATGAAAACTATGCACTTTTAGAAATGAAGTTAGAATAATTGTGATATATAATTGTAATTCCCTCTTTATTATTGAAGAGGGAATTTTTTTTAATAAATTATAACAAAAACTTGACACGGTTTTTTATAGGACAACTAATCAGGGTCCTCATAATTCCCTCCTTTACTCTTAGTAGAGTCGAGCCGCTTCCCCGGCGGCTCGTTTTTTTTATATATCAAAATCAATAATTTCCTTTTCTGATACTATAGTCTTTATATTCAAGGAATTCCCTCCATACGTAAAAATCACTGCACCATCTAAATCTGTACGGAATAATTTTTCTGTAGATTTCTCTAACCTATATATGATTTGGTTGTCTGGATGATTGTATCTGTTTTTGGTACCGACAGAGATCACGGCATAATCTGGTGAGACATATTCCAAAAATTCATGAGTCGAAGAGCTATTACTACCATGATGTCCAACTTTTAGAATATCAGAATCCAAGATGTTACCCCAATTTTCAATAAGAATTGCTTCAACTTCTTTCTCGGCATCTCCAGTGAAAAGTACCGCAAGATCGCTATACTCAACTTTTATCACAATCGAGTAATTATTTACATTTTCCTCATTCTTATATTCATAAGTGGGATGGAGAATTTTTAGTTTCACTGGCTTGAATTCCTGAAATACGAGAGAGGTGTCGGCATATAATACTTCGATGTTTTTATCTTCAAAAGATGCTAACACATTATCATATAATACAGACTCATATTCGCATCGAGGAAGCACCACTTTATTAACCTGGATATTATCCATTACAGATTGAGCACCACCAATATGATCCGCGTGGGGATGGGTGAGAACGAGTAAATCAATATTTCTGATTCCCCGAGCTTTGAAATATGGAACAACTACCAACTCCCCGTAATCCTTTTGCATTGTTTTGTCCCCCGTATCGATGAGTATGGTTTTACTCGCAGGAGTTCGTATAACTATTGCGTCACCCTGACCAACATCTAGCACAGTGATCTCGAGAATTCGTTCCAGCATCCAACCGGGTACAATTAAAATCGTTACTGCAAGAATTGAGAACGAAAGAGATTTACAGAGCTTTATTTTCAGACTATCAGAATTTTTCCAAAGAATGATCAGCAGTATCAAGGCTGCATACAGCGAAAGGATCTGAAATTCATTTAGATATAGAAAATCAAATAGGAGAATCCTGTGCAATGAAACAAATCTGGAAATTGTAAAAACGATAAAAAGCAACAGTTTATTCGCTGCAGCATACACAGAACAAATTGCAGAAATCGGAAACAAAATTGAAAGAATGGAAAGAGGAAGCACAAGCGAAATAAGAGGGATCGCTATCACATTTGCAATTATACCACCAAGCGCAAGAGTGTGAAAATAATGTATAGTAAACGGAGCAAGAACTATCTGAACCATCAAGCTTAGAAGTACAAGATTCAGCAGCCAGAAAAATTTTAGATGATTGTTTCGAAGAGGATTTAATTTGCGGGAAAGATACTGGAAAATAACAAGAATGGCAAATACCGATATAAAAGAAAGCTGAAAGCCGACACTGAATAACTGCATGGGATTTATCAAAAGAATAATAAAAGCTGCGGCAAAGAGAATATTTATTGTGCTGATCCTTTTTTGCAATATCTTTGCCAAAAGCATCAAACTTATCATGATGACTGCGCGTTGAACAGAAGGCACTGCATGAGCTAGCAGCATATAATATATGAGTAAAATTATTGTAAGGATTCGAGCTGCGGAACGATTTCTGAAAACGATCTGAAAGATCGTTAAAAAGATGAGTGCGATCACTCCAGTATGCAAACCGCTTACAGCAAGTATGTGTGATAAACCTGATGAAGCAAAATCTTCTCTTAATTGAGACGGCAGTGAACTTTTTTCGCCAAGCAAAATCGCTTTCAGGAAACCGGAATATTCGGATGTATAAAATCTATCGATTCTGTTTCTGATCCAGTTCCTGGGCAAAACAATGAGATAATAAAATAAATCCTTTGATTTGTGTGTGATAGTGTAATCCGCTCTATAGAGATAAGAAAGCCCATGAATATTATTGTTCTCAAGATATTCTTGATAATTGAAACTATAAGGATTTTTATTCTTAAGCGGACGAAAGATCGTTCCATCATAGTTTATATGATCTCCATAAGAAGGGGCAATATTTGGATCAGTATCCTTGATTATAAGAAGAATAGTGCCTTGTACAGGGACGTTTTCGATTTTAGTAAGTTTTACCAAGCATGAGATCTTTTTAGGTGAAATTTCGGGTTCTTCGACTATATCTCCCTCGATCTGAACTTTTTCAATCCCGAGATGATCGATGAAATGTGCAATATGATGTTCCGGTTGAAGCGTATGTATCTGAAATCTAAACATCCCAAAAAGAATGAGTAAAACAACAATTAGAATGAGTGGCTTCTTCCTAAAAATAAGGGGAAATGCAGTAATTAACACTAATGCAATCGCGATGGGAAGTATTGAAAATTGGAGATATGAGCCTAAAAGTAATCCTATAATAAAGCATACTGTGATAGGAATAAAAGGATGATTGAATATCTTCCTCATAATACAGCCGTCATAATTCTTTAGTAGTTTGTATAAATTTTTTCTTTTATTTCTTTGTCTTTCTCAATAATTGTGTCAAGATTGGGACTGGTAATATTCGATACTGTAAGTTCTTTCTCTACTATTTTTGGAATATCTGTAAAGTGTATTTTATCATGTAGAAAGAGGGTGACTGCAGCTTCATTGGCAGCGTTGAAAATAGTGGACATGATGCCACCTCTCTTTCCGACTTCATAAGCCAAGCCAAGCAAAGGGAACTTCTCAAAATTTGGCTTGTAGAAAGTGAGTTGGTGGATCTTCGCCAAATCTGTGTTTTGGGCACTTGCATCAAGTCTGTCAGGATAGCTGAGCGCATATTGGATTGGGAGCTTCATGTCCGGGTAACTTAGCTGTGAAATAATTGAGCCATCCATATACTCAACCATCGAATGGATAACGGATTGCGGGTGAATGAGCACC
Source organism: Candidatus Cloacimonadota bacterium (assembly GCA_021160355.1). GTDB lineage: Bacteria > Cloacimonadota > Cloacimonadia > JGIOTU-2 > JGIOTU-2 > Celaenobacter. Next base: position 4,369 of record JAGHCS010000197.1, on the reverse strand, counting down.
TCGATCTCGTCATACGCTACATCAAAAAGGTGATGTGCTTCGATGATTTCAAGACCTTTATTTGCCATAGTGGCAGAATCGATTGTGATCTTATCTCCCATTGCCCATGTAGGATGCTGAAGTGCGTCCTTAAGCGTGATGTTTTTGAACGCTTCAATTTTTAGGTTTGAAAACGGACCACCCGATGCTGTCAAGATGATCTTCCGCACCTGTGATTTGTCACGAGCTCCCTCAAGGCATTGCATGATCGCACTGTGCTCGCTGTCCACAGGAATTATCCTGCAATTATTTTTTCCGGCAAGTTCTGTAATGATATCACCAGCCATAACGAGAGATTCTTTATTCGCAAGTGCGATCGAATGACCAGTTTTTAGTCCTGCAACCGTATATTTCAAACCCGCAGAGCCGACAACCGCATTGAGCATAATATCATAATCGATCTCCTCCAGCATAGAGAGAAGCGTATCTTCACCATGATGTATGTTGTTGGTTTTTTCGGATTCGTTTGCACCGTTCTCGCCCGTTATGACAAAATGGTCTATAGAAATTTCATCTCCATATAAAAGCAACTCATCGATCCGGCTGTGGGCAGAAGCAAGCACGATCCTGAACTTATCGGGATGTCTCTTGACAACTTCGATAGTTGATTGTCCGATCGAGCCTGTTGCACCGAGTAATACGATTTTTTTCATGATTTATCCTATCAAAATAAAGTAAAAATACAAGAATGGCGCACTTATAAGTAAACTATCAAACCTGTCGAGTATGCCGCCGTGTCCCGGAATAAGATTGGAAGAATCCTTTACATCGAAATCACGCTTCAAGTTGGACTCGATAAGGTCTCCCAACTGCCCGAAAAATGCTACAATGAAACCAAACGCGATAATGTCTTTCCATGAACCGAGCACAAAATATCCAAATATGAGATGCACAAGATGATTAAGCAGATACGCACCCACAAATGCTGTGATAAAACCTGCAACGAAACCTTCGATTGATTTATTCTTGCTGGCGCGGAAGATGTTTTTATGCTTTCCGAATTTCACTCCAAGAAATTATGCCGCAGAGTCAGTAAGCCAGATGCATCCGTAAAGTATGATAAGAAGAAATTTTCCATGCTCGAGCATTCGTACAAGACAGAGAAAAGAAAGCAGCAGGGGAATGTATATCAACGAAAACATACTGAATGAGGTTTTCTCAACTGCGCGATGTTCTTTGTTTGCAAACACATCCCAAGAAAGAAACAAAAACAGGAAAAGTATAAAAAGGGGAATCACGTATGTAAACTCGAAGAAAAATATAGACCACGTAAGTATTAATCCGCAAATGATAAGTGCAGGGAGATGGAGTTTCACGTCTTTATTATCTTGGGCAAGGAGAGAGAACTCACGGATGCCGAGTATGGTGATAAGAGAAATCAAGATTTGAAGAGGATAACCTCCAAACCATGCACACACCAGCATAATTGGACCATAAATCAACGAACTTAATGTGCGTACTACTACTTTTTTCATGTTACACTCCTCCAAATCGACGAGCGCGTGTCTGAAAATCAATGATTGCCTGTAGAAATTCTTCCTGAGAAAAATCTGGCCAGAGCGTTTTTGTGAAGTACATTTCCGAATATGCGATTTGCCAGATGAGGTAATTGCTGATCCTCATTTCTCCACTGGTGCGGATAAGTAGGTCGGGATCAGGAACCCCTTTTGTATATAAGTAATTGGGAAAATCTTCCAATGTAATTGAATTTTTCTTTTCTTTGAGGAGCGCATTTATACCTTCGACAATTTCAAGTCTGCCGCCATAATTTACTGCTACAAAAAGATGAAGTCCCGTATTATTCTTTGTCAGCTCGTAGGCATTGTCCATTTTTTGCGCAAGTGATTTCGAAATACCGTCTCGCGATCCGATAAATTTGATAACCACGTTGCTCTCATACAACTCCCTGATCTCTTTCATCAAGGTGTTTTCAATAAGCGTGAGTACGGCTTTGGGTTCGTTATTCGGGCGTTTCCAGTTTTCTGTTGAAAATGCGTAAATTGTAAGATAGTCCAGACCGATCTCTCCCGAAACTTTTACGATCCTCTTCACAGCACGAGTACCTTCATAATGCCCTTTAACCCGAGGTAGGTTTTTTGATTTTGCCCATCTGCCATTACCATCCATGATAATTGCTATGTGACAAGGCATAGAATTTTTCTTAATTTCTGCAACGAGCTCTGATTTCGATTTCATAACAAAGATGATTGTTGTAAATGGGCTTTCTGTCTGTCAATAAATGTGTTTGTAGAGGTAATAGAAAAAGGGACATCAGAGCGATGTCCCTTCTAAATTAAAGGGAGAGTGTCTACTTATGCCACTCCGGATGCTTTGCGGGATGGTTTTGAAATTTTGATTTATATAACGCTTTGAGTTTTGCATTCTGATCATCCGTAAGAACAGACATGATATTTTCTTTTAAGGTTATACGTTCTTTAGCAAGAGTTGCCTTCTTCAGAAATATCTGGTCAATTATATTGCGTGCTTGTTTATAATTCTCATCTTGCATTGTATTTTCTTCGTCGATTTGCAATTTATCAATATCGGCATTCAGGCTGATTGATAGTTTACGTGAGTCATCCTGATAGTCATCGATTTTGTTGATCTGGTCATCAGTGAGTTCGAGTTCTTCAGCCATCCAGAAAGGGAATCCCATGTGTTTGCCTTTTTCATTGGGACCCTGTTTCATCATTTCATGACCTTGCTGAGAATGCTTTTGCATCATCATGTTCATTTTTGCACGGGGATTGGGCATATCTGCAGTTTGTGCCAGTAAAGGTGTCGCAAATAACCCGAGGATTACTATGAGTACGAGATATTTTTTCATGTGTACCTCCATGATTTTATTTTTTCACTTATTTGCCTGTTAAGATAATGAAGGATGAGAAAGGTTTAATTTTTTTTCAGGAGATTTCAGTCTATCTAACGTTCTCGCGATTTTCACATTGGTTCTATTCTACTTATTCTCCGTATCCCGTTCCTTCAACTTCTTCCACCACTCAAGGCGCTTCTTTACTTCCTTTTCAAAACCAAACTGTGAGGGGAGATAGTAAATTTTCTCATTCATTTTATCAGGGAAATATTTCTGATACGAATAGCCATCCTCGAATTCGTGGGCATACTTGTAATCTTTTCCATACCCGAGCTCTTTCATCAATCCGGTCGGCGCATTGCGGATATGAAAAGGCACCCCAAGATGACTTGTTTTTTGAGCATCCTTAGCAGCAGATTTGTATGCAGTATATAATTTGTTGCTTTTCGGTGCAGTTGCCAGATACACAACAAGCTGTGCCAGTGCGGTATTGCATTCCGGCATGCCCAGAAAATGAACTGCATCCTTCACTGCAATTGCCTGAACCAGCGCTTGCGGATCTGCAAGTCCCACATCTTCGGAAGCAAAACGAACGAGTCGTCGTGCAACATACATAGGATTCTCTCCAGCTTCAAGCATGCGAGCAAGCCAGTAAAGTCCTGCCTGCGGGTCACTTCCCCTCAAGGATTTATGCAGGGCAGAAATAACATTATAATGTTCTTCCCGATCCTTATCGTAAAAAAGATTGTTCCTCTCAAGCAGCTTCTTGATCGATGCAACGGAAAGTTTTTCTTTTTGTCTGCCATACGCCTTGACGATAAGCTCGATAGAATTCAGCGCAACACGCGCATCACCGCACGAGTAATCAGCAAGGAAATGAAGAATTTTGTCATCGAACATTTTCTCATATTGTTCAATACAACTGTGAGGATGGGAGAAGCTTCTTTTTATGATCGTATAAATATCCTCTTCATCGAGCATCTGGAGCACGATGACCTTGCAGCGCGAAAGCAGGGGAGCGATCACTTCAAACGATGGATTTTCCGTCGTGGCACCAACCAGAACGATCACACCTTTTTCCACAAACGGTAGAAATGCATCCTGCTGCGCCTTATTGAACCGATGTATCTCATCAATAAACAGGATGGTCTTTTTGTGAAAATTCCGCAGATTGTACTCTGCTTCCTTCATGGCATTACGCACTTCATTAATTTTGGAAAGCACTGCACTGAAGAAGATGAAATTGGCATTTGTCTTGTTGGCAATAATACGTGCCAGTGTTGTTTTTCCGGTTCCTGGAGGCCCCCAGAAGATCAGCGAAGTCAGCTCATTATTTTCTATGATGCTTCTGAGGATCGTGTCCTTTTCCAAAATCTTGTTCTGACCGACAAATTCGTCCAATTTTTGTGGGCGCACGCGCTCTGCAAGCGGCATATCCTTATAGTCGATCTTCTTGTCATCGAGAAATAGTTCTTTGTTCGTCATTTCAGCTCTCTTTTGTACAAAAAATAATTTCCC